>JALNXG010000025.1 GCA_023230485.1 Melioribacteraceae bacterium | reverse complement strand
CAGAGGACATAAGTCTTGCTCGGCTATAAGCGATAAGAATATTATCCCCTTCCATATCAATATATCGATGTGCGTAACCTTCGAATTGAGGATCATCTTCTTTAGTCTGCCACAAAACCTTTCCTTCGACAAGATCAACTGCAGCCATTTGATCTCCAAGACCAAGTACTAGAATATCTTTTCCACCGGCTTTAGCAGAGCTTAATGTGCGCACATCATCGAATGGAAATTTTACTTCCGTGATTTTATGATTATTAAAATTAAAGTGCATAAGTTTTTCCTCACCCATTACTGCAACACCCTGAGCGGTTGGAATTATTACGTTTTTATCTCCATCAATATCAAATTCTACTCGAGCAATTTCTTTATTATTAACTAAGTCTAAGAAAACAACTCCATCATCGAGAACGGCTAGAAAACCTGTTTCTTTATCATCACTATACGACCATTTGAATCCTTTTTTTATTAAATCCCTATTTACGTCATAATCTTCACCCGTATATAATTTTTTACCAGTTGCAATATCATAAAGAGATAAGATTTCTGAATCCTCGAATACAAGAAGTTTCTTTTGAGGTTCAATAACAGAATAATTATATGTTCCCAAATCAGGAAGCTCGCTCCAAAAAGTAAACTCAATTCGGTAGATCTCTTTACCGGTATTGAGATCAACACCTAATTTATAATCTCCATAATGAATCATTGCATTATTCATAACAAAGAATAGACTTGAAAAATCAGACTGATCAACATCATCGTATTCATTTTCCCAAAGGAGTTTTCCCGTTAGTGCATCGTAAGCTTGTAATTTATTATCGGAATTGGTTAAATAAAATTCACCAATAAGCATACTTATACCCACCTCCTCAAAATCATCAACTTCCATTTTCCAAGCCTCAGCACCGGTCTCCGCATTATAACACCATACATATTCTCCACTCGTGATAAAGAGAAGCTTGCCATCATTAATAAACTCATAGTATTCGATCGGTTCATTAATATCAAGTTTCCATTTTGGAATATCTTGCGAAATAATATTCGTTGCAGTTAAGAGAATTAAGGAAAGGATTAGATAATAAATCTTTAGTTTCATATTGTTTACTCCCATTTGATATTTACTAAAGATGAATATCAATAATTATGCCAATATAGGATGGTAGGTATTATTAAGTTTTTCGAGGTTACTAAAATGGCGATGTTGTATTTTTGCGACAGGTGGTTTATGAGAAATCCCCTGAATGCAACACAATTTAAAAAGAAAGAGGCTGACCCCTAAATGAATCAGCCTCTTATCGAATGGGTTTTAATGCAAGTTTGTGAGGATGATGATATCTGTGGCTGCATTTATTTGGGATTGGCTGGCTCCTACTAATGAAGTATTTACTAAAGTCTTAATTTTTGTATAAAAAGCTAAATATGCATTTTCAGCGGCAGTTGTAGATGCAGATGCGGATAAGTTAACATTTAATTCTGCTTTAGCTCCGCCTGATTCATTTACTTTTGCATTAATCGATTCTAATGCACTCATATATGAAGTAAGTAATAACTTAATTGCTAGATTAGTATTAGCTAATAAATTAAAATCCAGTAAAGATACAGAACCAGTTTTACCCTCTACAGCTAGTGAAATATATAACTCTGCGCGCGAATCAGAATCTTTATTTACCGGAGGGGCATATACTTTCGTATTCTTCTTTACTTCTGCCGATACTATTGCTTTCCACTGCATATTGTCTTTTGTAGCTTTAATTACTAAATTTTTTACACCACTTAAATTCGTTTCAATTAAAAATTTCCCTTCTGCATCGGTAGTAACGCTTTTATTAGATACAGTTTTGAGTGATCCATCAGCCTGTACTTGGGCAAGTATTACAGCAGCACCACTTACAGCTTGAGCTGAAGATGTTTTAGCTAATATTTTTGATAAGCTCTCATCACCATAAACTCTACCTTCTACTTGAGAATTATCACTGACTTTTACTTCAACAGCAGACTCATCATCAGAACATCCAATAACGAAAACTAAACTTATTACTACTAGTAAGAAGCCTAGTATTCTAAGGTACGATTTATCTTGTTCTTGTATTGTCATTGTTTTCTCCTTCTTTAGATATTTTACTTATTTGTTCTGATACAAAAGTAAATCCTAGAAGAAAACCTGTCTGCAAATGATTTGAGAATAAAGTGGCAACAAAATAGAGCTACTTAATGTGGTTGTTTCTACTACAATTTTTGGCTATATAAGCTGATTATCGATAGTGTATTTTATAAGTGCCGCAGTAGAATTTATATTCAATTTCTCCTGGATACGTGATTTATAAGAGGCAATAGTATTAACACTAAGATTAAGCTTATCTGCAATCGAAGTGAGTTTTTCGCCCTGACCAATCATTCGTAGCACTTCAAACTCGCGATCTGATAATTTTTTATATAGTGGTTCTGATGCACTGTTATTATTGAGTAATATATCTTCTAGCACTTCTTGCTTGAGGTGTTTCCCACCGGCATAAATTTTATTAATGGCTGAGATAATCTCTTTCGGTTCGGCATTTTTACTCATATACCCATCTGCACCCATTAATAAAGATCGATGCCCAAATGTTTCATCTTGATATATACTGAAAACTAATATTTTTAGAGATGGGTAAAGAGCTTTGATATCTTTTATAGAGTCGAGTCCGCTTCTATCAGGTAGAGAAATATCAAGTGTGATAATGTCAGGTATTTGTTTTTCTAAAAGATCAAATAATTCTCCAATGCTTGCAGCTTCGCCAATTACATTAAATTCTTTATGAAGTGAAAATATTTTTGCTAATCCTTCTCGGACAACTCGATGATCATCTGTAATAATAATATCCATCTTTTACCACCTTTATTTATAATTGAATTGGAATTGATACTTTAATTGTAGTACCATTACCACTATTAATTATCTCGAAATTACCGTTAAGGAAATTAACTCTTTCTTTCATTCCAAGAATTCCGAAAGTTTTTTTATTTCTATTTTCATTAAGATTAATTCCTATTCCATTATCAACAATAGTAAAAAATAATGTTTCGCTAGTACAATTAAAATTAATTTTAATTTCAGTTGCTTTGGCGTGGCGCATAACATTAGTCAATGCTTCTTGAACTATGCGATAAATAGTTATACTTTTTTCAGCAGAAATTTTAATATCATCAGATGAAGAAATTACATCACATCTAATTTTACTAATATTTTGGTAATCCTTAGAATACTCTCTTATTGCCTGAATCAAACCGAGATGGTCTAAAACATAAGAACGAAGCCCCTCTGCAATATTTCTAACAGATTGAATCCCTTGATCTACTAGATTTCTGATCTCCAATAGATACTTATGTAAATCTTCTTTCTCTACTCTATCTTCTTTATCAATTAAATCTCGAAGAAATAATATATTTAGATTTATTCCCGAAAGTAACTGACCTAAATCATCATGAACATCACGAGCGATTTTTTCTCTTTCCACTTCCCTTACATTTTGTAATTGAGAAGCAAGTCCTCGAAGTTCGGCTTCAGACTGTCTTAACCTTTCTTCATACTCTCTTTTAAGTGATAGATCGCGTGTGATTTTAATGAATCCATAAATTTTATTTTGATTATCATAAAGTGGAGTAACATAAATATCTGCCCAGAATCTTGATCCATCTTTTCTTATTCTAATTCCCTCTTCTTCATAATGTCCATTTTCGGAAGCTAATCTAAGAGAGCGTGCGGATCTATTCTTTTCTCTATCTTCAGGTTGATAAAATATTGAAAAATGCTGCCCAATAATCTCTTCTCCAGAATAGCCCTTTATTTTTTCCATACCAATATTCCAACTCTTTATATATCCATCCTTATCCATAATATAAATTGCATAATCTTTTATACCTTTAACCAACGAATTAAATCTGCTTTCTGACTTAAGCCGTTCAATTTCTGCCTCATACATTTTCTTATAATTTTCAATAATACTTTTTCGCCAAATAAATATTAGTATAAGGGCAATAAATAGATCAAATACAGTGGTAACAAGAATTATAGTTTTTCTAAATTCTTCTAGTGGAAGATAAAATTCATCTTTATCAATTTTCGTAAGTAATAACCAATTGGTATGTTTTATTTTACTAAATCGTGCAATTACTTTATTATTATTTAAATCAATTCCCTGAACGATTCTTTTTTCAGCATTTATTGTAGATACGTTTAATAATGCTTTACTTCCATAATAGGTATATGGACTTATGAATACTAATGTATCACCGCTCGTTTTCATTAATATATTTTCTAATGATTTTGCATTTCCTCTATCTTGGTTAATAATTTTTTTTAATGCTTCTTTAGGATTTACCGAGAGTATTATGGCAAGATTGCTTTCTATTTTTTCAAACTTATCTCTTACAATAGGAATATAAATTTTTGATAAGCTATCGGCTATTGAAGAATCTTTGGAGTCAGAAAAAATAACTTGATCTGAATAGAGCGATTCGTTTATTAATTCCTTATCGAATTGAGTCATTGATAGTTCACTTGGTGATGAAAAAAGTATTTTCCCATCACGATTAACAATTACCATTTTATCATAATACATAAACCGATTATAAGAATAGAACCATTTGTTTAGTTCACTCATCTTAAACTCTATTGAGTACCCGGAATTATTAATAAGTAAAGGTAAAAGTGAACTAGAATGAATTCTCTCGGCATCGAATATTCTTTCGTCCACCCATTGTTCAATGCGTGAAACTTTGGACTCGGCTAAAGAATATATATATTCATAACGTTCATTAATCAATTGTGAAGCGAGTAATCGATAATAGAAAACACTGGATATGACAGATATAATTAAAATAAATATATAAATGAGGAGTATAAGTCTAATTGATTTTTGTATGCCTTTAACTTTTAGCATTATTACTCGTTTCTATTTTTTTAATCCTGAAGCTGCACCTTTATCCAACAACCAATATAGATTACTGTCTACCGGTTCGACTAATGACGCAGGATAGTTTTTGTTTGAATTATCTTCACTTAGAATTTCTTTAACTATTTTTGCTTTCCCTTTACCCGTAACAAAGAAATAAACATTTTTGCTATTATTAATTAACTTCCCAGTTAATGTAATTCTCTCTTGTCCTGTCTCAGGGTGTTGTGTATTAATACAAATTTCTTCTGAACTAAAGAGAGAAATATTATTAGGGAATATAGAAGCCGTATGACCATCATCCCCAAGTCCTAACATCATCATATCAAATGAAGGTATTTTATTTATTAAAGGGATATTCCCTTTTAATACAATTTTGTAGCGTATCACCTCCAACAATGGATCTGTTTCACCAAAAATTCTGAAAATATTTTCTTCGGGAATAGAAATATTTTTCAATAAAGAATCATAAGCCATTTTATAATTGCTTTCTTCATTATCGGGTGGTACACATCTTTCATCACTCCAAAATATTCTTACTTTTTCCCATGCAATCTTATCTGAATAGTTTTTAGAGATATATTCAAAAACTTTTTTAGGAGTAGAACCACCTGAGAATGCAATTGATAAATATTCTTTTTCATCAATTGATTCTAATTTATTCAATATTTCGTTTGCAAAAAAATCTGCCAATAATTTACCGGAATTAAAAACTTTTATTTTTTTAATCATTATAGCTCACAATAGATTCCATCATTAGAAAGATTTTTACAAGGATAACGCCAAGTCAAATGCTTTCCTTCAATAAGATCATCGGCGTGTTCCGGACCCCATGTCCCGGCTGGATAACCGAATAATGGGACTTCATCATTCTTCCAAGCCTCAATTACAGGTTGAAGAAATTTCCAGGCTTCTAAGACTTCTTCTGATCGGGCGAATAATGTTGGATCCCCTTTAATCGTATCATTGATTAATCTTTCATAAGCAGATGGGATTCTCACACCATTAAGATCAGAATAATGGAAATCCATATTTACATTTTTGACTTCATAGCCATTACCGGGAGTCTTCATCCCTATCTTCATTAGAATTCCTTCATCGGGCTGAATCCTGATAACCAATAAATTGCTTTCATCTGTAATATCATTATTAGCAAATAGAAAATGAGGAGTAGACTTAAAATGGATAACGACTTCGGTAACTCGTGTAGGTAATCTTTTGCCCGTACGTATATAAAAAGGAACTCCCCCCCAACGCCAGTTATCAATATAAAATTTAATTGCAGCATAGGTTTCGGTTTCAGAATTTTTATCAACGTCCTCTTCTTCACGGTATCCTGGAATATGCTCTCCTTTAATATTAGAAGCAAGATACTGCCCTCTGATCGTGCAATTTTTTACGTTTTCCTTTTTAATGGGACGAAGAGATTGGAATACTTTTAGTACTTCATTGCGTATCGAATTGGCGTCCAATGATGAAGGAGGCTCCATTGCTGCCATTCCTACAATGTGGAGAAGATGATTCTGAACCATATCTTTCAATGCACCGGAAGTTTCATAATAGCCGCCTCTTTTTTCCACTCCAATACTTTCGGCAGAAGTAATCTCTATATGATGAATATAATTTCGATTCCAAAGTGGTTCAAAAATTCCATTCGAGAAACGTGTTACTAAAAGATTTTGTACAGTCTCTTTTCCAAGATAATGATCGATACGGAAAATCTGTTCTTCCTGCCAATCTTCCAAAAGTTCATCTCTAAGTTTTATTGCAGATTCTAAGTCGGTTCCAAATGGTTTTTCAATTACAATTCTTTTCCAGCCATCTTTTTCATTGTTTAATCCAGCTTTAGCAAGGTTTTTGGGGATAATACTGTATAATTCAGGTGGTGTGGAAAGATAATAAATTGTATTTCCATTAATCTCTTTTTCGTCTCTCAGTGTTTTTAATTTCTCTTTAAGAATTTTATATTCATCAGGATGTTCGGAATCAAAAGGGAGGTAATAAATATGACTTATAAATTCATCTACTTTAGAAAGATCATCTGATTCTTGATATTTATTAATAGCTTCCTTCATCTTTTCTCTAAACTGTTCATCGTTAAATTTAGTTCGAGATAGTCCTAGTAAAGCATACTTTGAGGGGAGAAGATTTTGAATAAATAACGAGTAGATAGCCGGTACTAGCTTTCTTTTTGTTAGGTCTCCCGATGCACCAAATATTGCATAAATATGTTCATTATTCTCCAAAATAAAACCTCTTTCAAAAAATCTCACAAAATTAATCGCTATAATAAGAGTTTATATCGAATAAAGCTATATTCAAATAGAATTAATTCAATTTATTCTTTTCCATCTCTTCTTCATTAACTGTTAAACCTAATCCAGGGACCTGAGGAATTGATAAATAACCATCCTTAAATTCGAAATAATCTTTAAATAAGTTACTTAAATCTAGATCAATCCTTTGACCTGCATATTCTTGAACTCGTGCAGCATTTGGAATCGATGCACATAGCTGTAATGAGGCTGCAGTCGCAAGAGTAGGTCTTGTATTATGAGTCATAATATATTTATCAAAAGCACGTGCAATAAAAGCCATTTTTCTGCACTCCGAGAAACCACCAGCTTTGATTAAATCTGCATTTATAAAATCAGCATTCCCAATGGTAACTAAATCACGAATCTGCCATCTATTAAATTCATGCTCACCTGCAAATATAGGAATATCTAACGCTTCTACTACCTGATTTAGTCCCTGATAATTGAGATAAGAAACCGGTTCTTCAATCGCTGCCACATTAAAGTGTTCAATTAATTTTTTTGCAATTGTAATCGCTCGTGAGGGAGTATATCCATTATTAAAATCAACAAATAATTCAACATCATCACCAATAGCTTTTCTCACTGCCTTAATTGTTTCGAAAGTAGGATCCGGATCAGGGTCTATATTCAATTGTCTAATTTGCATTCTTGCCTTAATGGTTTTATAACCTTGATTAACAAAATCAGCAGCAATTTTTCCCATCTCTTCTGGAGTTCTAATTCCATTTGGTCCTCCCGTTCTGCCAAAACTACCATATACTCTAACTTTTTTTAATCCATTGCCTCCGGCTAATTTATGTACAGGTAAGCCCAATATTTTCCCCTTCAAATCCCAAAGTGCATTGTCTATTCCAGCGATTGCACCAGTTAAAACCCCTTGCGTGCCAACGTCCTCACCCTTAAAAAACATATTATTCCAAAGAAGTTCTGTATCGAATGGATCGGCTCCAATAACTTCCTTTTTGCAAATATCATTTATAACTTTTGATACTAATTTGGGATTTGAATGATCTCCCTCTGCCCATCCGCTTATTCCAGAGTCTGTTTCAATTTTTACAAATGTAGCTTTTTTAAAAACATATGTTTTTAGGTCGGTTATCTTAATCTGCTTACTCAATTCATTATTAGTTTTTTGTGTAGCTAAAATGGGAACATTAATAAGAAAAGCACTGGAAGCTATAAAAGATGATTTAATAAATGACTTGCGATTAATATTCATAACACTCTCAATAATTTATATATTAAATTATCGATTAAGTAAACGATTATCAAGTAAGGAAATACTTTATTTCAGTAATTAGTGTTTTTGGAGACTCGAAAGGAATAAAGTGTCCGCAATTATCGATCATTACAACTTTGGAATTAGGGATTAAATTTCCGCCGATGTTTGCAATGTCCTCGGTAGTTAATTCTTTATGAAGGTATCTATTCGGTATCCATTTATCGTTTCTCCCGAAAAGTATTAATGTAGGCTGTTTAATTTTATGAAGCGATTTATATACCGGCTCTTGCAATAATCCTTTAAGAGAGTTTGTAATGATTTGGCAATAATCATGAAAGTTTGGATATTCTCTCATTTTAATTCGGTCTTCAATCATAGAATAAACATCATCCGGCATATTAAAGAAGTTTGATTTGAATGCATTAACTATCTGTTCATCTCCGGCAGAGAAATAAAAATCGGGTTGAGAATTTTCTATTATCAACTCTTTCTCTTTTGCAGAAAAAGTTTCTAATCCGGCAGGAGCAATTAAAATAAGGGTTTTTATCACAGCCGGGAAAGCTAATGCCGATGACATTGCCAGATGTCCTCCCATTGAATGACCAACGAGAGTAACGTTTTCTAATTTCATTTTTTTTATGAATCGTAAAATGACATTGTTATAATAGTTCACGCTTCCAGAAAATATTCCTTGAGATGACTTTCCATAACCGGGAAGATCGATAGCTACACATCTAAACTTTTTGCTTAATTCAGGGAATATTTTATTCCATGCAGGAATATAACTAGATAACCCGTGAATAAAGAGGAGGGTATTCTCACCCTCCCCTTCATCTCGAAAAGCAATTTTAATATGATCACCAATGTCAGCCAAGGAAAAATCAAAATCATATTTAAATTGTGGGAATTGCATATTTACTTAACAAATTCAATTATAGATTTACTGAATTCAACCGGTTTTTCAATTTGAAGCATATGACCTGCTTTATCAATTTCGTGTAGTTGGATCAATGGGTTCTGCTCAGCAGCCCATTTAAATATATCGGTTGTGAATCCCGGATTAAGATAAGGGTTTGGAATTAATCCATCATGCTTACCATACACAATAAGCGTAGGAACAGAAATATTCTTAATTTTATCAAAAGTTGGTTCATCAAGCATAGCATTAACCGAACGTACAACAGCATAACTAAAAGCATCAAAATCTTTTGCCTTAGCCATTCTTACTCGCTCTTCTACCATCCATTCCCATTTATCATTCCAAGTATAGAAATTCATAGCCAAATTTTTACGGACTGCATCTTCGGTTGTTTTTTTAACACCTGTTTTAGTCATTACACTTCTTAACCAATCCCCTTCTCCCTGCTCAAACTCTTCTACACCTGCAGGTGATGCAAGAACTAATTTCTCTAAGCGTTCGGGATATTTCAATGAGAAGATAATAGAAATCTGTCCACCCATTGAATGACCTGCTAAGACAAATTTATCTAACTTAAGTTCATCGGCAAGTCTTTTTATTTGTTCAGCATAAAAAGAGATAGTATAAGGATAAGGCGCTTTTTGTGATTTACCGTATCCTGGAAGATCAACAGCAATTACTCTATACTCTTTGGATAATTCAGCAATAGCATATCTCCAAAAACCTGCATTACTTGCTAAACCATGTACGAGCAGAATTGTTTTACTGCCTTCTCCCGCATCAATATATGCAATAGATGGATTGCTTAATGCAGTCTTTGTTGGATAGCCGTAATCAAAATCTTGAAATTCAAGAGCCGGTTTATCTGTATAAAGAAATCCTGAACAGCCGGTTAATGTAAATATCGAAATAACAAATAATACTAATAATTTTTTCATCGCATCCTCCTAAAACATTAACCAATTAAGTGAAGTAAAAATGACCCATGGGTCTTTCGGTCTTGTTTTATCATACGTGGAAGTGGGTGCATTATAAAAATCGCCAAGCACACAATAACCAGCACTTATGCCTAATGTTAGGAATACTTTTATATTATACTTTACTTCAAAATTAACTTCTGATCCGATAAAAGAAGAACCACCTTTAGGAGTAACATTTGATAATGCGGCGGCGAAACCTAATTTACCGCTGAGTTTATTCGGAATAAAGTCTTTAGTAAAGGATAAAAATCCGGCAGTAACACCAAGTCCCATATTTGAGATATCATGAACAGCGGAATAATATCTATTCACAACCTGCGCATCAGGGAATAATAATAATGCTTTATGCGAGCTATAAATTCCGGTTGGTGATCCCCATATGTTACCGGTAATCACTGAATTGAGAGTGCCATCACTTGCGCCATTAGCATCGCCTGTTGTGAACATTCCCTCTAAAGTAACTTTATCGTTATTAGTCATACCATATTTATAAGATAAGCTAGCATTAACTGCTGCACCAAAAATATCAGCATATTTAGCCTGTTTAGTTGATACAGAAACCGTATCAATAGTTCCTAAGTTTGCCATTACATAAGCATCAGCCCACCATCTGCCAGCCATAAAATCACGATTAAGTGATGCATGTGTACCAAGCCAAATTACATCAGCTTCATATTTTTTGGTAGGTAGATTTAGTCTTACAGCACCGTTATAATCAGCAAGTGCACTATTCAAACCCTGCCCAAGTACAGAAATACCACCTGCACTTTTACCTCTATCCCATACATACCAAGCATCTGCTCCCACTTCTAATAAAGGTGTAACACGTGATTCCATATCAAACATCCATAAAGCAACATCATCATTTTCTTGAATTATATTTTCGAATAATTGATAGTAACCAAGTTTTGCTTTTGTAGTAGGATTTAAATTGTAGTAAAGACTTACACCTACTCCCTGCGTTCCCCAATAGCTTAGCTTATACGCACTTGTTTGAGAGGTGCTAAGTGCTTCCTTATTTGGGTCTCTTACGTTATCAAATATTCTTTGAAGTCCTACAACCACATTATATTTTGCATCCTTTGGTTGTAAATCAACATTCGCCATTAAGGTTTGTAAATTCACTTGCCCTGCATTAATACCTCCACCTGTATTACCACCAACTCCATAAGCTGCATCGCCCCACGTCATATCAATTTTGAATAAAGTTCTAAATGTGGCGAATCCATCTAAGATCGATGGAGTATAGACAAACATTGGTACAAATCTTTGCTCAAAATAAGTTGATGTCCTATCGTGGGTATTTGTGGTATTTGGTCCGAACAATCGACCGATAATCTGTCCACGCAATAATTCATTAGTAGGGGCAACATTTGATGCAGTTCCACGAGCATAAAAATAACCGATAAATTTCAATTCTGGAGCTTTTGCATCCGGAATCTCTTTTATGTTCGGATCAGGAATATTTTGGGTGAATAAAATCGTAGCAGTTGTAAAAACTAAAACGATCATTCTTAATAATAGGTTTTTCATTTTCGCTCCACGATTTATAAAGAGCCGCTTCTTTAAGCGGCTCTTTATAATATAAATTATTGTTTTACATATTTTTGAATATAAATAGCATAAGCTGTTCCACCAATTGAAGTACTACCGAATCCGCCTGCTGCTGTTGGAGCTGAAACGCCTGCAAGTGGTGGTGTAACTTGAATTACTTCATAAGACATATTATTATCTTTAAATGAACAGATACCTTGAGCTACGACTGCTGATGGTGTGCTTTGATTAGCTACTATATTATAGATTTTTGCATCAGCCGTATTCGTTTTGCCGCTCTGATCTGTGCTAGATGTTTCAGTAAATGTATATGTTCCGGATAATGTTGTGTTAACTCCATTCTTATCAGTCTGAACTACAGTATATGATTTGTTTTCATTGAATGTAGCAGTAATTTTTGCAACATTGAATGGTGCAACTGTTAAACCATAAGCTACATTAGCACCTTCTGAAACCCAAGTTCCTACAATTGCATCCTTTGGTTGTGGTTGAATGATGTCACCGTCCTCACCTTTACAAGCTGTGAATACAAGTGTTCCGGCAATCAATAAAAGCATAAATAACTTTTTCATAACTACTCCTTTTGTGTTTTTTAAGAATTTGTTTTTGGTTGTGTTCTGTGCATTTCTGTTAATTTTAGTTTATTTACTTTTCCTGCATCTGTTTTTGGAATCTCTTCTAATATTTGCACGTATTTCGGAATTTTATACTTTGCTAAATTTCCTTTGCAGAAATTTATTATTTCTTCTTCTGTGCTTATTTGATCGGGCAATAGAACAACATAAGCTTTGCCGACTTCTCCCCATTTAGTATCAGGGACACCGATTACTGCTACTTCTTTTACAATAGTATTCGTATATAAATATTTTTCAATCTCTGCGGGATAAACATTTTCTCCGCCGCTTATAAACATATTTTTCTTTCTATCTACAACGAAATAAAAACCGTCTTCATCTTTCTTCACTAAATCCCCTGTGTGGAAAAACCCATCGGTTAAAGATTCTTTTGTTTCTTTTTCTTTTTTCCAATATCCGGGAGTAACAACAGGCGAACGCATCCATAACTCCCCTACTTCATTTGCATTACATTCATTTTCTTCTTCATTCATTATCTTCGCTTCGATATAAAAATTTGGAAATCCGATCGAACCTTTTTTTGCGATTGCATGATCTTGATGAAGTGAAAAACAATTTGGTCCAACTTCTGTAAGACCATATCCCTGCCTGATTACGATTCCTTTTTTGTGCCAAATATTAATCAATGGTATCGGCATAGCGGCACCGCCTACAATTGCAAAGCGGCATTTCGATAAATCAGTCTTATCAAAATTCGGAAGTTCACTTAACATCTGAAGCATAGTAGGTACACCAAACAGCAGAGTTGTTTTTTCTTTTTCCATCAATTCTAAAATTGTCTTTGGATCGAAACTTTGGAGCAATGTATGAGAAGCTCCATGCAATAAAAATGGAGTAAAAAGTACATTCCATCCACCTGTATGAAAAAACGGAGCATAACTTTGTGTATGATCATTTGATGTAATATCTAATCGTAAACAAGTATTTATCGCATTCCAGTAAAGCATTTTATTTGTAATCATCACACCTTTGGATAAACCAGTTGTTCCTGCTGTATATAATATCATCGTTACATCATCTTCGGTGAATAATCTCGGTGGAGTAAATTCTATATTGTTAATTCCTTCATCTAAGAATTTTTCAAGTCCTTCAATCGTATTTTTTATCTCTATATTTTTTACTGCATTTATTTGATTCGTCTGTTCTTCGTAATCTTTTTCATAAATAAACATTTTTGGATCGGCATCAGCGATAAGTATATCAAGTTCACGCGGAGTTAATCGAAAATTTAGCGGTACTAATATCACACCAATTTTAATGCACGCCAGGTATAGCAGCACATATTCAGCACGATTCTTTGAGTAAACGGCTATTCGTTCACCGATTCCGATTTTCAAATCATCTTTTAAGTAGTTTGCTAATGCGTTCGTACAATTATTAAATTCTTTGAATGACCAGCTTATATCACGATTATGCTCATGTAAGAAAAACTTTTCGGGTGTATAATAAGCCCATTTACCAAGCCAATCTGTTTGAAAATTATACATCTTCCCTTTCCTTAAATATTGTATATAGTATAAGTCCGACAAATACTGAAGCTATTATCGCCATTGATGCAGCAACTCCGGGATTCTCTCCTGTTGCTTTTGTAAATGGCACAGGAAGCTTACCATAATAAAAACTGAAGTGGACTATTATAGCAGTTAATGAAGCTGCTATAACTGAAATTTTTGGAATACGTTTGAGAAACATTCCGAAAAGTATCGGTACGAAAGCAGCTGAGAAATAAGCATACACTCCATTTTGCGCAAAGATTCCTACACTTAATTTTGGGTTTACTAATTGATCATAAGATAGTAAAATAGCAACAACAGCAAAAACTGCAATTACTATTTTATTAGTTAGTATATAAGCTTTGTCTCTCTTTTCTTCATTGATTGGGTAATACTTCCCGAATAGTGGTTTTATAATATCCATTGTTGTAGTAGATGAGATTGATTGAATTAATCCTTCTAAAGTTGAAACACCGGCAGAGATTAATCCAAGAACAACAAATATTCCTACATATACAGGAAATTCCTTAACTACATAAGCAGATACTACACCATCTAATTTTAATGGAGCACCATTTATCATTAAGTCAGGAAAAATAATTCTTGCATATAACCCTACGAAAACAACTAAGAAGAAAATTGTTTGTGTAATAATTCCTACAACTAAATATTTATTTACATCTTTATCAGTCTTTAAAAGTAACGATTTAGTTATTATATGGGGCTGACAAACGATAGCTATTCCAATAACAATTTGAGTAAAAATTATCTCAAAATAATCCCTGAATAAAAAACTCGAATCATTTGTTGATTGAATTAGCTTTGGGTCAATCGATTGTAATTTATCTAAGAAGCCATGGATGCCGTTACTAAAATGTTGGTAACCACTACCCAATAATATAAATGCTACAACAAGCATTATAAGTGCCTGAACAGTATTTGTATAGACCATCGAATTAGCACCACCAAACATCATATATCCAAAGATGAATGCGATCGTGCCGATTAATACATATATTTCCGGGACGTTTAATGATTTCGCTAAAACTTTTGTTAGACCGACCGCAATCAGCACTATGAACGTAATAAGTAATAAAGAAAGGAATGCGAAGAATAATGAATATCCTTTGCTATCATATTTAGAGCCCATCCATTGAGCCATTGTAAGAGATTTAACAGAAGAACCATGTTTACGGAATCCTTTTGTTAATAAAATTAATGAACCCATAGATGCAATCGGGAGAACAATACCAAAAGATAAAAATCCGCTAAGACCATAATACGCAATAAAACCAGGGTTAATTATGAATGTTGCAGCACTCGTCATAGATGCAGCAAGTGCTAATCCAACAGCCCATGGCTTAAACGCAAAATTACCAACTGCATAATCAGAAATTGTTTTCGTTTTTAATGCACCTCTTACAACAAAAAATAACGTAACGGCTACGTATAAAAGAATTAATATCCAAGAGGCAGTTATCATTTCAGATGAAGCTACACCTAACATAATCTAATCCTTAAATTTTGTAAATAGAATTTGCGAAAGCTAATCCACCGCCAGAACCCATGAAACAAATCAAATCACCTTTCTTTAATTTTCCTTTCTTTGCTGCATCATCATAAGCCATTGGAATACATGCCGAACCGGTATACGCGTATCTATCCATAATTGTATGTGCACGTTCTCTATCAACACCAAGATTATCCAATGTTTCCCAAATAGTATTGATATTTATTTGAGTAAAGAAATAATGATTAATATCATTTGGTGTTATACCAATTTTTTCACACGAATCTTTTATCATACGTGTCCATGTTGTTGGATTAATTTCTTTAGGGAATTTTTTTACAAATTTCAGCAAATGATCTTTGTTCGCTATTACTTGCTCATTGATTGGAATATGAGTGCCTCCCGCATAAATTCCCATCCAATCTGCATACTGTCCTTCAGTGAAAAGCTTGCTTACTAATTGTCCACTATCACTATTTTCTTCTGCCTTTAATACAAATGCACCAGCACCGTCTGCAAAGAGAGTTACGGTTTTTTTATCATAAAGGTCAAGATATTTACTCATTGCATAAGCACCGATTACTAAAACATAATTATAACTATCATCGGCTTTTATATATTTGTGAGCAGTATCAAGTGCAGTTACGAATCCTGAGCATGCACTATTAAGATCAAAAGTACCTGCTTTTATTGCGCCTAATCGATGTTGAACAACTGATGCCGTTGATGGAGATACATATTCAGGTGTGTCAGTTGAGATAATAATTAAATCCAAATCCTTTGCCTCAATACCAGCATTCTTTAATGCCGCATTTGCAGCTTCAATACAAAGATCGGCAGTCGATTGATCCGAAGTGCACCATCTTCTTTCTTTGATTGTTAGATTTGTACTTAACCAAGTATCTACATCCTCACCAAGTAATTCATTAAAATATGAATTTGGTATCACCCTTTCCGGTGCATAAGAGCCGCTTCCGATTATTATACTATTTCTCATAAATCCTTATTGTTTTTAGAATTAACTAATTCGTTTAATATTAACTAATAACTCCACCATCTACACTTAATACAGTACCATTTACATATGAAGATTCTTCATTCGCTAAGAATAGATATGCATTAGCTATATCTTCTGGTGTTCCAAGTCTTCCTAATGGAGTTTTCTCTTTCATCATTGTTATCACTTTTTCAGGCATTGAAGCTACCATCTCAGTGGCAATAAATCCGGGTGCGATAGCATTAACATTTATTCCCTTTCTTCCTAATTCTCTTGCCCATACTTTTGTCATTCCTATTACGCCGGCTTTCGTAGCTACATAATTTGTCTGTCCGAAATTGCCATAAATACCAACTACCGAAGTGGCATTAATAATTTTTCCATATTGCTTTTCTATCATATAAGGAGAAACTGACTTTGTACAATTGAAAACACCTGTTAGATTTACATCTATCACTTGCTGCCATTGTTCGGGAGTCATTTTTGCTAATGTTGCATCTCTCAAGATTCCCGCATTATTAACCAATACATCAATCTTACCGTATTCATCAATTAACTGTTTAACTGCTTCTTGAACTTCATTAAAATCAGCAACATTTACCTTTTGAAATTTTTTAGCGGTGCCATCATTAACTAATTCTTCACCTTTTGTTTGATCGACATCCCAGATAATTACAGACGCACCTTCTGATGCGAATTTAATTGCAGTAGCTTTACCAATCCCCTGCGCTCCGCCGGTAATAATAGCTATTCTGTTTTCAAGTCTTTTCATTTTTACCTCATCTATTTTTTTAACGTTTGAAAAATTCAAAACGATCTCGCACTAAAAATCCCCTTTTAACCGGGACTAATGCTTTAATAGTTTTTCTCTTTTCACAATCCAATCTTTTAGAAAATTTCTATTATGTTCTTCCATTAATGCATAAAACGCTTCCATCTCATCTATGCGGAATTTTAATATTCCTAATTCGTCTTCTTTCGATTTCTTTACTACTTCTTTTAATTGCTTTGCAATACGAGTATTGTTTTTTATCAGTTCAAGATTATTTCTGAAAGCATTTTCAAAAATTTCCGGTTCGATTTCGTAAAAATCTTGTCTATTGTTTTCAGGTGACCAAGATTTACGAATTAGTTTTCTGTCTCTAAGTCTTTTTAAAATTTGACTTACAGGACCTTTGCTTCTATTTAAATTAATTGCAATATCACCCAATGATAAAGGCTCTTTTGAATAGATTAAAAGTGCAACGATATGCCCCATTAATTTATTTAATCCAAATGATTTATATGCATCGCCGAATCTTTGAATTAATTCTTTTCTTATTTTCTCTTCAGATAACATCTAAGTTCCGATAGTTATTCATATTTTTTAACAATTAAAGCAGAAGCTTCGCCGCCACCAATACATAAAGAAGCAAGTCCATATTTAGAACCTCTTCTTTTCATTTCGTATATTAAGGTAGCTAAAATTCTAGCTCCGCTTGCTCCGATTGGATGACCTATTGCAATTGCACCACCATTTACGTTTACGTTTTCGGTAGTTAATCCGGTAAGTTTTGCCACTGCTAATGAAACGACTGCAAATGCTTCATTAATTTCATAAAGATCGATATCGGTTGTTTTTAGATTTGCTCTTTTCAGTACTTTCTTAATTGCATCAGCAGGTGCAGTAGTAAATTCAATCGGGGCTTTTGCTGCCGAACTTTGTGCTACTATTTCTACTAAAGGTGTGTAACCTAATTCTTTAGCTTTCTCTTCACTCATAATTAATACAGCCGCCGCACCATCATTCAGTTTTGATGCGTTAGCCGCAGTTACTACACCGTTCTTATCAAATGCGGGTCTTAAGGTTGCCATCTTATCAAAATTTACTTTGGTTGGTTCTTCATCATCTTTTACTACTGTTTCCCCTTTTCTTGTTACGACTGTAACTGGTACAATTTCGTCATTAAATTTCCCATCTTTTTGAGCCGCTATTGCACGGTTATATGATAGAGTTGCAAATTCATCTAGTTGTTCTCTTGTGAATGAAAAATCTTTCGCACACGATTCAGCGCATAAACCCATATGAATATTATTATATATATCAGTAAGACCATCTAATAAAACTGAATCATATAAAGTTGAATTTCCAAGACGATAGCCATTACGAGCACCTTGTAAAAGATATGGAGCGTTGGACATACTCTCCTGTCCGCCTGCAATAATAATATCCGCATCGCCGCATTGAATTGCTTGATGAGCGAGCATTACAGCTTTAAGTCCACTTCCGCACATTTTGTTTATTGTTAGTGCTTCTGTTTTATTTGGGAGTCCGGCATAGATTGCGGCTTGACGTGCAGGTGCTTGTCCTAAGCCCGCAGTTAGTACGTTACCCATTATAACTTCATCAATACTGTTCTTATCAATTTTGGATTCTTCGAGGAGTGCTTTAATGACTATACTGCCTAATTGTGGTGCGGTGAAACTGTTTAATGCGCCATTAAACGCACCTACTGGCGTTCTTTTGATGTGAGTGATTACAACTTTTTTCATATCCTAATTCCTTGTGTTAGCGTTTTATATATTTGAAACGTTTCAAACACTCGCAACATAATGAAAAGATAATTTAAAGGCAAGAATTATCGTTATCATATTTATGCTTTAAAAAAGAGTAGCAAAATATGATAAGTTATAATCTAACTCTGTGATCAAATAATTTGTAACCATAGTTTTAACTAAATCAACAAAAATCGTATTCTTAATAAAGTTGTTCTTTTTTATATAAAATGCAAGGTTTGAAAGAAATGTAATGTTTTATAAGAATGTGAGGTTTTAGGAAAACTTGAAGATTAAATAGCTGCCTTAGTAAAGGCAGCTATTATAAATTCTACCAGAAGATTCCGTAACACTAGTAATGTGATAAGAATTCTCCGAACTATTTCAACTCTTACCAGAAGATTCCGTAAAGTACTAATACAGATATTACAACGAATGCTCCAAACCACTTTACTTTCGGGTCGGTTGTCATATCAAAATCAGTACGCTTTGGCATTTTTATCGGCTCCTTTAGTGGTCGATATATAGTTAGTGCAGTCATTACCACTAAAATAATTCCGAATGTAATTGCCATTCTATTCAAGAATGCAATCTCACCATAGAAATATTGTAGAAGTCCATAAATCGGAACGCATAATACTAATGCCGCTACTCCCGCCATAGGAGGAGCTTTCTTAACAGCGAATCCGAAAATAAATGCAGCTAAAATTCCGGGAGAAATATATCCCTGAAATTCTTGTATGTAAGTGAAGATTCCCATAAATCTTGGATCTCCCAAATAAGGAGCAACCAATGCTCCGAGAACAACAAATACTATAGTTGCCAATCTTCCCGAAATTATTAATTGTTTATGAGATGCATCTTTTTTGATATATCTCTTATAAAAGTCCATTGTAAAAATTGTAGAAGCAGAATTTAACATCGAAGCCAATGTAGAGATTACAGCACCTGCGATTGCGGCAAGCATAAATCCACGAAGTCCAACAGGTATTAAATTTTTTATTAATAACGGATAGGCGGCATCAGTATTACTCATTGTGCCGCTATATAATTGTGAGGCTATAATTCCCGGGAAAACAATAATAAAAGGAATGAATAATTTTAATCCCGCAGCAAAGATTACACCCATCTGCCCCTGCTTCAAATTTTGTGCGGCTAAAGTTCGTTGTGTGATATATTGATTCAATCCCCAGTAATAGATATTCGGAATCCATAAACCAATAACTAATGCAGTCCATGGCAATACAGGATGATCCGCCGGTAATATCATGTGCATCTTATCTTTATTCTGTGCGAAAAAGGAATCAATACCTCCAACTGCAATCAATCCAAAAATCAGAACGATAACACCACCAATCATTAATGCGCTGCCTTGAAAAAGATCAGCCCAAGCCACCGCTTTCAGTCCGCCCCATGCTGTATATAATGCGGCTACTATAGCAATGCCCCATATAGCAGTTTCCATATTAACGTTAAATATCGTTTGAATTGTGATCCCACCCGAATAGATTACTGCTGCGATTGTTACACCGACATAAATCAGCATTGTATAGAATGCCATCAATGAACGTGCAGTAGAATTATATCGATATTCCAAAAATTCGGGGATCGTATAAATTCCACTTTCAAGAAATTTTGGTAAAAAATAAAACGCTACAAAGACAAGTGTTATCGCAGCCATCCATTCATAACTTGCAATCGCTAATCCTACATTGCCAGCTCCCTGCCCAGACATACCGACAAATTGCTCAGTAGAGATATTTGCCGCAATCAACGAGATACCAATCATTGGCCAGATCAAACTTCTACTCGCAAGAAAGAAATCTTCACCCGTTTCTTCTTTTCTACTTTTATACATACTTATTCCTACTACAAACGATACAAATAGGAAAAACACCGCAATATCAAGAAAACCCATTTCCATTTTATTATTCCTGATTATTCATTTATTATTTTGTTATTTCGATCTCTTTCATTAGTAGGTCTTGCGAATTAGCACCCACAAATATTTCAATTATTCCCGGCTCAATATTCCATTTATTGTTTTTATCGTAATACTTAAAATCTTCATCTGATAAACTAAATTTAACTTTTTTAGTTTCGCCTGCTTGCAAAGATATTTTTTTGAATGCTTTTAATTCTCTCACTGGTCGGCTTAGTGTTGCCACTTTATCATGAATATAAAGCTGAACAATTTCTTCGCCTGATATTTCGCCTATATTCTTGATGTCTACACTTGCTACTAATTCTTCTATTTCGGCAATTTTATTTTTACTTAAAGAAAAATTAGAAAACTCGAATTTAGTATAGCTTAATCCATATCCGAATGGATATAATGGTTCAACTGAAGAATCTAAATATCGTGATCGGTAATGTTCATTCGGGCTTTCGTAAAGCGGTCTGCCTGTATTTAAGTGATTATAGTAAATCGGGATCTGCCCTACATTCCTCGGAAATGAAACAGTTAATTTTGCTGATGGATTAAAATCTCCAGAAATAACCTCCGCCAATGCATTGCCTGCCTCAATTCCAAGAAACCATGTCTCTAATATTGCATCTGCATTTTCTTCTATCCAATTTATTTCTAATGGTCTTCCATTCGAAAGTGCTACTATTAATTTTTTCCCTGTTTGTTTTAGTGCTTTTAATAATTCTAATTGGTTACCAGGTAGTAAAATGTTTGTTCGACAGCTTGCTTCACCTGACATTAATCCCGCTTCACCGACAAATGCAAAAATTAAATCTGATTTTTCTGCTAAGCCAATTGCTTCACTAAAATCTTCCTTCACCTCAGAATCAATTTCACATCCTTTGCAATAATTAATTTCGTAATCACTTCCGAATCGGTTCTTCAATCCATCATAAAAACTCACTACATCATTTTCATCGCCAGCACAATACCAACTTCCAAGCATATCGAATTTATTATTTGCGAGAGGACCGATTAAAGCGATCTTTCTAATCGCAGAAGATTTCGTAAGAGGAAGGGTCCCTTCATTTTTCAATAATACAATCGATTTGCGAGCGCATTCTCTAGCCACTTGCCGATTTGTATGACTTAATATTATTTCACTTTCCCTATTAGGTTTGCAGTATCGATAAGGATCATCGAATAATCCAAGTTTATATTTCAAGGTGAGTATTTTTTCAACCGCCGAATCGACAATAACTTCTGAAACAATCCCTTCTTTTACCAATTCTACAAGATGATCACGGTAACAATATCCTGACATATCCATATCGCAAAGAGCATTTGCTGCAAGCTCTGCACATTCTTTTTTATCAGCGGCAACACCATGCTGAATTAATTCACCGATAGAATTATAATCCGAAACTATAATCCCATCGAACTTCCATTCATCTTTTAATATTGATTTTACTAATAGTTCATTTATTGTTGCTGGTATTCCGTTAAGTGTATTGAAGGCATTCATAAACGAAGCAACGCCAGCATCTAAAGCAGATTTGAATGGAGGCAAATAAATATTTCTTAAATTATTCTCGGAGATATCAACTTGATTATAATCTCTTCCTGCTTCAGCGGCACCATAAGCGGCGAAATGTTTTGCACATGCCGCAACTGTATCTAATGAATTTAAGTCATCCCCTTGAAATCCTTTTACTCTTGCCGCAGCTATCAATGAACCAAGATAAGTATCTTCTCCCCCTCCTTCTGCTATTCTTCCCCATCGTGGATCTCGTGCTATATCCACCATCGGTGCAAAAGTCCAATGCAATCCCATCGCTGACGCTTCAATAGCCGAGATGCGTGCACTTCGCTTGATTATATCTAAATCCCAACTGCATGACTCAGCTAATGGAATAGGAAAAATTGTTTTACATCCATGAATAACGTCATGCCCAAATATTAATGGTATTCCGAGACGTGATTCTTCAACAACAATCTTCTGATATTTATAAGTTTTATCAGCACCTACAACATTGAGCATTGAGCCGACAAGTCCCCTCCTTAAATCTTCTCCATCATTACTACTCGGATTAAGCGGACCGGAAACGGCATCATTGCCCGCTATCTGATGCATCTGCCCCACTTTCTCTTCTAGTGTCATTTTCTCCATTAATTCGGAGATGAATTTTTTCATCGCAATATTATCAGTAGGTCGAATCAATTTTAATTGCGGCTCTCAACCCTAAAACTATATACACTTGTTGATTGATATCTCCTTCCTGGTTCTAATACTACTGATGGGAAACCAAGCTGATTAGGAGAATCGGGAAAGTGCTGTGGCTCTAATACAAAAGCATTTCGGAAATTATATTTTGTTTTATTTTTTCCGATAATTGAACCATCTAAAAAATTACCTGAATAAAATTGTAATCCCGGTTCAGTAGAAGAAAGCTCTAATACTCTTCCTGTTTTTGATTCTCTAACTTTTGCAATCGGACGTAAAATTCCCCATGGCTGGCTAATTACAAAATTGTGATCGTACCCTTTGCCAAACTCCAATTGTTCAGTCTTTTTTTCAATTTCTTTCCCAATTTTTTTATAAGATGTAAAATCCATTGCCGTTCCTTTTACACTTTTTATTTTCCCTGTCGGGATTAATAAAGAGTCTATTGGTGTTATTGAATTTGCATCTATCATAAGTTCATGATCTAATATGGATGACTTGCCACCATCTAATAAATTGAAATAAGTATGATTACTTAAATTTATAACAGTCTTTTTATCTGTCGTTGCTTCATAATTTATTTTCAATTCATTATCAGCATTTAAGGAATAAATTACTTTTACACTCAGATTACCCGGATAACCTTCTTCTCCATCTTTACTGATATAATTTAATTGAACACCGACAATACCATCTTTCTTAAATTCTTGAGCATCCCAAAGAACTTTATCAAAACCTACTTTACCACCATGCAATGTATTTGGCTTATCATTAATTGCTAACTTATACTCTACACTATCCAACCAAAATTTCCCGTTTGCAATTCTATTTGCATATCTTCCAACTATTGCACCAAAATATGGACTGTTTCTTATGAAACTTTTTAGATTGTCATAACCGACTACTATATCATCAACTTTGCCATGTCTATCAGGCATTTCAATAGATACAATAGTTCCACCATAATTAGTGATTTTTACAACTAAATCACCATTGGTCAAAGTGAATAAAGAAACAGCCCTTCCATCAGGCATTAACCCAAATGGACTTTTCTTAACTTCGGCAACTTTTTTATCTTTGCTGCATCCGACTGCTAATATTGATATTAGCAAAAGACCAACCATTATGACACTCATTTTTTTCATATTATGCTCTTTATGATTATTATTTTATTCAATAATTCTACCTGAAAAATTAAACTTTTTTCTTAAATCAATCAGTATTTTTTTCTTCTCTTCAGGAATTAAATTCATTTTGCCTAATTGCATTGCATTAAACGTTATATGTGCAGAATGTTCAAGTACTTCCATTTTATTATATGCCGAGAATAGGTCTTCTCCAACTGCCATAGCCCCATGATTTGAAAGTAAAACAACATCACTCCTTTTAATCAAATCACTAATAGAATTAGGGACTTCATCAGTTGAAGGAATTGCAAAATCAGCAATCATTACTTTCCCAAGAGTCATAACAGATTCAGGTAATAAGGGTTTATCTAATGGGATTCCGGAGGAAGCAAAGCTTGTGGCGTAAGGAGGATGAGCATGAACTATCGCTTTTATATCATTCCTTTGCTTATATGCTTCCAAGTGCATTTTCGTCTCGCTCGATGGATGGTATTTGGAATTTGGATGTACTAATTTTCCATCAATAGTTATCTGGAGTATCATTTCAGGTTCTAAAAATCCTTTTGAAACTCCGGCGGCTGTAATTAATAGTGATTCATCAGAAATACGCACAGAAATATTCCCATCATTCGCAGCAATATACCCACGGATCCACATCCGCTTACCTATTTCTATAATGTGACTTTTGAGCATTTGCAAATGAATCATATCGGAATCATTAATGTTTTTTAATGGAAGGAAAGATAGAAAATAACTTCCAATCTTAAAACAAAATATTAGTATTTATCTAATTTCCAAGTGTGAAAAGTTTTTTTCTAAGTATTCTCTTACCGGAATTATATCATCTTTACTTGTAAGATCCGGAACATGCTCTTTACGGTAATAAGTAAAGACTTCTCCCTTATTTTGCTGAATGAGCATCATTATAGAAGTAGGTATCTCCTTCTCCTTCCTTATCGGATTCAATGGAGTTTCTTCCAACATCTTTAATATTATATCGTAATCAAATTTGAAGATATTCATACTTACACCAACAAAACCAAATCGCTTTCTTAAATTTTCAATCGTATCACCATCAGGTTTTTCTATAATATTAAGTAGGAAACCCTCTTCATTTTTCTCCGTAACTGCAAATCCTTCTATCCTTTTTGTTTCAAAATTCAGCCCATCTCTATCATAATCGATTAAAGCATTTTTGTATTCAGAATTGATTAGTATTTCGAACACTTCAATGGAATAAAGGTTATCACTATTGCAGATATAAAAACTATTACCTGACCAATCAGGGCGAGCAATAAGAGCATGGTATAAGGCGTCTGCCGTTCCTAACGGTTTTTCTCTTCCTTTCGGTATTGGTTGAATAGCATAAGAAATCGTAAGTCCAAGAAACTGATTATTTTTCCCCTCTCCATAATATTGTTTAATTGAATCGTCTTTTTCACCGATTAGTATTACTACATCCTTAATTGAGGTCTTACTCACGTTGTATAAAAGATAATCAAGAAACGGTCTATCATCAGTGCCAACACGTATCATCGATTTAGATTTTTTTTCCGCATCCAATAATGTAGCTTCATCAAGCTCTACTTTTTCCGCCGGCTTTTTCATTCGTGAAGAAATGCCTCCTGCTAATATCACTAGTCTTTCATTCATGCCACTGCCTCCATTATATCATCTTGAGTTCCGTTTTCAGAATATATTATATATGCTTCTTTGCCAATAGTATTAATCGCTGCCATTACTTTTTCAGGATTTTCGGGAGCATAAGCAAACATACATCCGCCACCGCCTGAACCATTAATCTTTGCACCATAAGCCCCTGCTTCTAATGCTAATTCAATCATTCTATCAATTTTTGTAGTTGATATTTTTAGGATATCTCTCAAGACTGCTTGATGCTTGTTAAGTAATTCACCAATTTTTATATGATTAAGCGGCTCTGTTTTTAATACTTGTTCTGCTTCCATTGTTATATCTCTGTTATTTATTGTACCACAAAGTAATTCATATTGATCAGCATTTAATGATGATCTATATTTTTTTACATCCTTTTGTAAAATTGTTTGAAGTGAAAATTCATTATCACTTTTCTTTAGATAATCTTTTATCTCAATCACGCCATTTTTCACTCTAGCTAGTATCTGTTTCGTATCTTTTGGTTCACCTGAATTACCAAGAATAAAAGCACCAAGCTTTGCATTAATTTTTTCTACTTTAATTCCATTAAAAGATTTCAAACCAATAATCCCACCAATAGCTGTTGAATAATGATCCATCATTCCACCCGGTTCAGAAAATTCCAATACTTCCGCTTTATAAGCCAATAAAGCGATCTCTTCTGCTGGCATTATTATTTCTTGATCACTTAATCGCGTTAAGAAATTTATCCACGATACAATTAATGCTGATGATGATGAAGTACCCGCATTTATTGGTATTTCACCATGTATTATACAATCAAATCCCTTTGAGAAGGTAAATTTTTCTCTCAATAAAACATTAATTGTACTTCTTAAATAATCCCTCTCTATTTCATATTTTAATGGGCCACTCAAATAAAATGATTCATGTTTACCAATATCGGGCATTTGTATATTCACCATCGAATCGAGTCTTTTATAACCTTCAATATAAATTCTTTTCGATATCGCAGATGCAATAATCGGAAGATTTAAGTAATCTTGATGCTCACCAAATAAACATATTCTTCCGGGTGTTGAAACTTTTATTTTCGCAACCAATTTTTTCAATTCCTTCTCCTGCAGATATTAGTCAGTATATGACCTAAATAAACCACCTATAAAAAATATCCCCATTCCTGAAACAGATATATGCGAAGCATAATTAAAATCAAATGCTCCACTTACTACACCTGATAAGAATATTATAAGTCCTATCGCAAGTACTCCTAAACTTAATTTACCTTTAACTGTCTTTGGGAATATATTATATATATCATTGCTCTCAATCTCTTCATCGCTTATAGTTTTTGATTTCCATATCGTTTCTAAAAACGGATTATTATCTTTCTTAGTCATTAATGTAATAATTGGTGTAATAATTAATGTAACACCAGCAGTGATAAATGTAGTAATATTAAAATCATACTTAAAAACAAATTGCCCAATAGCACCGGCAATTGCACCTGCTATATAACCGCCAATTGCTCCCTGCCAATTAACCCGCTTCCATAGTAATCCATAAACAACTGCTATAATGAATAATGGCATATCCATTATAGCAATAATTGTTAAGTAAGCATTTACCGCACCTCCGAGTATTGGAACGAAATAAGTAAATATCATCATCAATATTCCAATTACAACAGTGATTATTCGAGCTACTTTTAATAAATCTTTTTCGGATGCATCGCGTTTTAATACATTTTTATAAATATCTGATGTAAAGATTGTAGCTACTCCATTAAGATTACCTGATATTGTAGATAACTGTGAGGATAATAATCCTACAACTACAAAACCGAGTGCTATGTTTGGTATTAAATTCGATATTAACATCGGTACTGCAGAATCAGCATTTGCCAATCCGGGATATAATACTCGAGCGGCTAAACCAGGAAGATTCCATAAAAGTGCAAATGGTGTTGTAATAATTCCCGCAAGTACTAAGCCTTTAGCAACTGATTTTGTACTATTCGCTCCGAATGCTCTTTGTAATAATCCCTGATCTACACATGCCCATTGAATACCAAGTAAAAATATTGCTATTACAAATTTCCAATTATAAGTTCCTGTTTGCTTAACTAACGTAACAGAATCCGCAGGAATTTTTGCCATTAATCCGGGAAACCAACCAACTGCTGCCATAGCAATTGGGAGTAATAATAAAGCACTTGCTAACATCAATACAAATTGAATAACATCCGTAAATGCTACCGACCACATACCGCCAAGCATTGTATAAACAATTACAACAACGCTAAATATTAAAATCCATCCGGTGAAAGATTCAAACCCCGAAAGAACTTGAGCCGCTACAATAGCAGTATATAATACAACTCCAAGCCAAAATGCTAATCGAAAAATCCATAGAATTGCGACGAATGTTCTTACACCCTTACTGTATCTCATCTCTAAAAATTCAGGTATCGTCCTTATTCGTAATCTTCTAAAAATCGGGAGGACAAATAAACCGGCAAGAACCATTGCCATATTGCCTGTCCAAGTCTGCCATATAATTTGGATACCTTCTTTATATGCAATACCCGCCTGCCCGACAAAGCTGTACATATTAACGTTCGTGGCAGCTAAAACCGCCGCAAGAATAAATGGAGTTAATTGTCTTCCGGCTAAATAAAAATCATCCGAATCCCCCACCCATTTATAGAAAATCGAACCGATATAAAACATACCCGCAAGAAATACGAATACAATAATAAAATCAATACTATTCAATTATTTCTCCTCGTCTTTTCTAAATTGGATCTGTTTTTTTCTTAGTAGTTTTTTGAATTCTTGTACAGGCACCAATATCCAAATAACAAGTATCACAAAACCAATTAACCAGATACTCCACGTTACAATATCAAAATACATTGATGCTCCTTATTGATAATTGATTCTTTATTGTTACATAAAATTATTAAATATTTTTCAAATATATTTAAGTATTGTTAAGCAGATATTAAATTCTATTGAAGGTAATTGTAAGTTGGAATCTGAGTTTGTGATTTGGGAGAAAAAATCCCAGAAACGGCAGACTTCCTAATAGTCTGTCTTATCCACCGTTTCATAGGAGGGTGTGTGTGTTTAATTTCGAGTGTGTTACATTATTCCGTGTAGTAGTAAGTTCTTTACAGTACTGCTGATTTTTTTAATGCCTATCTTTTTCGGGTCTTCTGCCCAAACATGCAGCAGATATCTTATAGCACCAAAAATGAAACTTCTAAAAACATTTAGGTCAATTTCTTTTCTAAATACTCCTTTTGCGATTCCTTCTTTCAATACAGCCTCAGCAAAATCAAGGAATTTTTCGTAGTAATCATTAAATCTGTATTCACCGAGACGAATAATATTATTCTGTTCATTAACAAATACAACTGCTAATGATGGATTCCCTGAGAATACTTCAAAAACCATATCCACCATTAATTCAACTTTTTCATCGGGCAGAAGTGCACTATTATCTGATACAATTCTTAATTTCTCAAATAAATCCTGCCAAAGCGTATCAAATATATTAAAGAGTATATCTTCTTTATTCTTATAATAGACATAAACACTACCAGTAGCTACATTTGCTTTCTTAGCAATCGTAGATATCTTAGCATTATGATATCCGAATTCGGCAAAAACTTTAATCGCCGCTTCAATAATATCTTTCTCTTTATGTCCTTCTTTTAATCGCATATATCTTTAATGAATATTGATTCAAAAATAATAAACAGTTTTTCAAAAAGCAATAATTTTCTTTGACGACTAACCTCTTATTGCATTTCCTGTTTCTTTTTCAAAAAAATGGAGTTTATTTAATCTTAGATATAAATTATAAGGCATTCCTACTGTCGGTAAATCTTGCGTAACTAACCGTGCTATTATCGGTTGATCTTCTATTGCAGTGTAAACAAAAATCTCATTCCCCATTGGTTCTACTACATCTAAATTACATCTTAATAGTTGTAGTGATTCGCTTTCTGTTTGATCGCAAAGTATGTCTTCAGGTCTAATCCCGAGTGTTACTTCTTTACCTGCAGCTTTCTTTAAGAACGAAAATGATTCTCCTAAATTCATTGTTACACTTCCATTCTTCGTAACGAATTGAAGTCTGCCAGAATCAGTAATCTTCCCTTCAATAAAATTCATTGCCGGACTTCCTATGAATCCAGCTACAAATTTATTATTAGGGAAATTATATAAATTCAGCGGGCTATCAATCTGCTGAATCAAACCATCTTTCATTACAACAATCCGATCCCCCATCGTCATTGCTTCGGTCTGATCATGCGTTACATATACTATTGTAGCTTGTAATCTTTTATGAAGTTTCGATATTTCTGTACGCATCTGAACTCTTAACTTTGCATCAAGGTTGCTCAATGGTTCATCGAATAAAAAAACTTTCGGCTGGCGAACTATTGCTCTTCCTACTGCCACACGTTGTCTCTGTCCACCAGATAATGCTTTCGGCTTGCGTTCTAAATAATCTACAATACCTAGTATTTCAGCTGCATTCATTACTCTTTTTTTAATTTCGTTTTTATCTACTTTCCTTAACTTTAATCCAAACGCCATATTTTCGTAAACGGTCATGTGAGGATAAAGTGCATAATTTTGAAATACCATAGCGATATCACGATCCTTCGGAGAGACATCATTTACCAATCGATCATCTATATATAATTCTCCCGATGAAATCTCTTCCAATCCGGCAATCATTCTTAAAGTTGTCGATTTGCCACAGCCCGAAGGTCCTACTAATACAACAAACTCTTTATCATTGATATCAAAACTTGCTTTATCTACCGCAGGTATTTTACTTTCATAAAACTTAGTGATATTTTCTAATTTAACTGATGCCATAATTTTATCCTTTAACGCTTCCGAGCATTATCCCTTTTATATAATATTTTTGTAAAGCTAAAAATACAACAATAACAGGAATAATAGTAATAACCGATCCTGCCATCATTAATTCTGTATCTTGTGTATGTTCACCCATAAGATTAGCAAGAGCCACAGGCAATGTGTACATCGATGAATCCGTCATTACTATAAGAGGCCAGAGGAAGTCATTCCACGTTCCCATAAATGTAAATATACCTAATGTTACCAATATCGGTTTGCATAATGGAAGTATCACTTTCCAGTAAATCTGAATTTCCGTCCCGCCATCCATTCTCGCTGCCTCTATTAAGCTATCAGGAATCGATAACGCATATTGCTTAATAAGAAATATCCCGAATATCGAAGCCATTCCCGGAATAAGTATTGCCCAATATGTATTAATCAATCCCATATTTTTCAGCATAAGAAATACCGGCAACATTGTTACCTGACCCGGAATTACCATCGCACTTAATAATGAATTAAATATATGCTTCTTTCCTCTAAATGCCATTTTAGCAAATGCATATCCCGACATTGAATTTATTATCAATGAAATAAATGTTACTCCGACACTTATAACTAAACTATTAATCAAATATCCGGTTAAGTTTAATCTAGTGAATAAAGTGATATAGTGAGTAAGAACAAACTCGTCAGGTATTAATTTGGGCGGATAAACATTAGCTTCGCCCGATTTCATAAACGATGCAAAGACCATCCATACGAAAGGCATAAGCGACATAAACGCAATTATAGTCGCCGTTAATATCACCAATATTTTTTTTAATCTTTCACTCATCTATCTTTTGCACCTTAAATTGGATTAATGTTCCAATAAGTATAATAATGAATAACATAAATGCTAGTGCTGTAGAATAACCGATATTCCACCATCTGAAACCTTCTTGATACATATAATAAACTATACTGAGCGTACTATTAAGCGGTCCTCCTTGAGTCATTATATATGGCTCGGCAAATAACTGGAAGTAACCGATCATCGTTATAACACTTATAAATAAAGTAGTTGGTGCAAGCATTGGGATAGTTATACTCTTAAACTTCTGCCATCCACTCGCCCCTTCAATGCTTGCCGCTTCGTAAAGTTCTTCAGGAATATTTTGCAATCCCGCAATAAAGATTATCATATTGTATCCAAAATTTTTCCATACTGCCATAAGTATAATTGCTGGCATTGCTAAATTAGGATCACCGAGCCAATCAAATGGTCCCACTCCTACAAAACTAAGCACATAATTAAGCAATCCAAAACGAGGATGATATATATAACGCCACACAATCGATACTGCCACAAGTGTTGTAACAACCGGGAGAAAATATACTAAACGGAATAACCCTTTCCATTTTATATATTTTGAATTGAGCAGCATTGCAGTGCCTAATGAAACACCAACAGAAAGCGGTCCGCCAAGTAGAACAAAATAGAAAGTGTTTTTAAGTGCAGTCCAAAATAGCGGATCGTTTATAAGATCGATATAATTTTTTAATCCGACAAATCGTAAATATTCCCAACTGCCTAATGAATAGATATCGAAATCGGTAAAGCTAAGTGAAAATGCAGCTACTACAGGAATAAAGAAGAATAAAGATATTACCCCTAAAGAGGGCCCAAGAAAAAGTAGTAATGCGCTGAATTTTGTTTTTGATTTCATTTATTCTTTACCCAACATCCATCTTCTTTTTTCAAGTATTTTATTTACGTCAGCATCCAATTCTTTTAATGCTTTCGATATTCCCTTTTTGCCTCTAGCAGTCTGCTCCGCATATTGCTGAATTTTAGATGATACTATCTGTTCCCATTCAGGGATCTTTGGTGTCGGGACTGTATTATTTAATTGAGTATAAAAAGCACTCATATATTTATTGGATGTGAAAGTAGAATCTTCCCAAACTGATTTTACTGCCGGAAGTGATGAAACCAAATTATAAAATTTTAATTGAACATCAGGTCTCGAAAGGAACTCAATAAATTTCCATGCTACCTTTTTGTTTTTAGAATATTTATTTAGAACTAAACTTGCGCCACCCGCTAATGATTTTCCGGGATAAGTAGAATCAGGTGATGGTAATGGAGCTGTCATCCAATCATTTTGAAGTTCTTTAGGAAATCGATTTTTCATTTCTGTTACGTTCCAAGGACCCGTGATATAAAAAGTAAAATATCCTTCACCGAATGCTTGATATAAATTTAATACCTGCTGTAAATCGGTTGGAGCTAATCCTTCTTTATAAAACTTCATTAAGTACGAATATGCAACAGTAAACTTTTTACCTGAGAAATTTCCGTAAGTGCTATTATCTTTTAGTAAATCCGCACCATTCTGAACACCGAATAAAATAAATGGTAACCATTCATTTGTCGGGATAAAAAACGGAAAGGTCTTTGAGTATTTTGGAAGTTTTTTTATCGCCTTACTCATTTCGTAAAGTTCATCCCAAGTCTTAGGACCTTCAGTATATCCCGCTTCTTTAATTATGTCTTTTCGGTAAAACAAAACTCTCGTATCAACATACCATGGAATTCCATATATAGTACTATCTAGAACGTTTGTGTCCCAAATGCCTGAAAAATAATTTTCTTTATTTATAATTAATGAAGAGTTTACTAATGAATCGAGTGGTTGGATTGTACTAAGAGAATTAAATTCCGGTACCCATGTATTACCTAATTGGAAAGCATCAGGTAACGTTTCGCTCGCGAATGCAGTAATTAGTTTTTCATGTGCGGCGGTCCATGGGATCTGTTGCACGTTAACTTTAACATTCGGATTTTCTTTTTCAAAATCAGAGACTAATCTCGAAACATATTCTCCTTCTACACCCATTGCCCAGAAATTTATTATAATTTTATCTTCGTTCTCATTTGAACAAGAAATAAAAATTAAAGATATAATAGTGATGATAGCAATGAATTTCTTTTTCATTTAAACCAGATTCTGAGCCTGAAAAATATTAAAGATTAATTAGGCAAATATAACTGAAATAATTCAATATTATTATCACTATTTTTCAAAAACCAAAGCTGCCCTATGATAGGCAGCTTTATTATTATTCCTATGGTCATTTGATGCTATTTTATTAACGTCATCTTTTTTACCTGAACAAAATCATTACTTATTAACCGATAAAAATAGATCCCTGAAGAGAGCGAGTTTCCATTACTGTCTTTGCCTGTCCAAGCAATCGAATGATTCCCCGCATCTTGATAACTATCTTGAAGAATATTTACTATCTCGCCGAGTGAATTATAAATCTCGAGTTTTACATTTCCCTCGAAAGGTATTGCATAACTTATTGTTGTGGTGGGGTTAAACGGATTTGGGTAATTCTGTTCTAATTTGATTGTAGTCGGGAGTTCTAAATTATTTTCATTCACCGAAGTTGTTGAGTCAGGTACGAATCCAATCGCATCAAGTGCCATTTTTATTTCGGGAACTGACATGAAATTATTCCACAACAATTGCGACCGATAATTCTCAATCATTACTATTATCGGTCCCTGATCTATTGCCAGCCAGCCGTCTGAAAACCACTGTCCGCTCACATTTACAGATTTATAAGTCAAATTGAACGCATCCTTAAATCCATATTCACCCCAAAGTTTTTCATTCCCATTTGTATCAAAGGCATAATTTCTATAAAACGCTTTTAAAGCCGCTATTGATTCAGTTGGTGTATATGGCATAGAAGATAATGCCGCAGTCGGAGCAATCGTACCATTATCATTACCCGGTTCATGCGCTAAATATCCTTGACCCGGAATTGAATAACTTGCCGTTAAACCCCATATCTCATTGCTATATCCCACTCTATTATTTGGATTAATAACACTGAATGAATGATTCGCTAATGATTGATTTTTATTATGAGTAAAATAATTTATCCAATTACTATTGACTTGATGTTTAATATTCCTTGGATCGAATCCTAAGAATGAATAATGAGTAAAAAATAACGGTCCGCCATATCCCGAACCTAAAATTAAAGGAAAGCCATTAACCGTTCTTTCCTTATAAAAATTATTAGTATTTCCCCCCCATCCCGATGATATATAATAAGGATGTATTCCAAAATTTGAATTGACACTCATTTTATATCGCGCTGCCGCTAATAGATAAGGCATAAATGTTTCGTTCCATCCTTTCAATGCCATATTCATTGAGAATTGATTTTGAGGAGACCAATGCCAAGTTAGCCAATTCTGTCCGACTTGCTTATACCAACTCCATTCCACTTCATCCCATATCTGAGTAATTTTATCTCTCAGAGAAACTTCCTCTTCCGTTCCGTTATCAAAATAAGCTCTAACGGTAAGAAGCCCTTGAATTAAAAAAGAACTCTCTACAAGATCGCCTCCATCGTCTTTTGTGGAAAATGGAATTACTTTTCCTGTCGAGCCATTTATCCAATGAGGGTAAACTCCATGAAAACGATCCGCTTTATTCAATAAGAAATCTGCAATCTTTAATATCCTTTCAGCACCTTCTTCTCTCGAAATGAAACCTCTTTCTACTCCAACAGGGATCGCCATAATACCAAAGCCGCTTCCACCAATAGTCGCCGTACGATCACCATTATTCGGATGATATCTTTCTCTCATCAATCCAGATACCGGGTCAGCGTAATTCCAAAAATATCTAAATACCGCTCTCTGAACCATATCAAGAAAATCGTTATCGCCCATCTGTTTCGATGACAAAGAAAGTTCGCCGCTTAATTGCGATTCATTTCCACTTTGATCTATAGCCGAAACCTTATAAATATAATTACTGCCATTACCTACATAAACCGAAAAATAGTTTTTCTCTTTTGGTTGAAGTTTTTGGAGGGTATATGTATCACCCGCCTTCTTATAAATCTTATAACCCGATAAATCGCTTTCGCTATTACTATTCCATACTATATCTGAATGCAATTCATAATTTATCGATTTTACATTCTGTGGAATAGAAGGCGGAGTGGTATCTTGTGCACAATTTATTGTAAAAGTTACTAATAACAGAAAAACTATTTTTAATTTATTCATTCTCATTTATTCTTTTTCATTAATATTTTATTATTACTTCTGCAGGGAATTCATTTATTTGGATTGCACTTTCATCGAAATCTTTCAGCGATTCACCACTAATCATCACAGAAATCGGCAGTTTTTTATCATTAAAATTCTTAATTATTATTCCGCCGTTGGGTTTATTCATCTCTCCCCAAATTTTTACTTTGTATGAATCCCCTTCTTTCTTTACCGAATAAGAAAGTGTCCCATAATTATTATACAAATTTTCTATCGATATTCCTTTATCATAATCGATCCAATCTTTTTTAAGTCCCGCACCAATTACAAGAGATGAATCATATTCATTTTCATAAATGAATAGTGCACGAGCTGCATTTATAAAATCTGAGCCGACCCATGTATGAGGCATATCCCCTATGAATCGAGGTGCCCGATAATCTTTCCAAACCACTTCTGCCCAATGATTCCAGTCATCAGGTCGTTGTGCTTCCAAGAAATAATCGATTAAATGATGTGCCCTATCTGGTTGATCAAGAAAAATAAATGAACCGATTGCTCTTATTTCATAAGGTGTATAGGCTTCCCAATTCGTTTCCAGCTTTTCTCTATCTAAAAAGAAATCATAATACTTGTTAAATGTATTATAAATCTGTGGCTTTGGTAGATTATGAAATTCATTTACAGGATATAATGCTATTGTTGTAGATGTTGCATCGAAATCACCTAGCTCAGCGCATCCTGGGATATAATCTATTCCCTTATATTTCATTGCAAGATTAATTGAATTATATAAATTCTTTTCAAATTCATCGCGATAGCTTTTTAATTTTTCTGCCGTTTCTTTTTCGCCAAGTATTTCAGCTATATCAACAGCATCCTTAAATCCTTTCATACCCCAAAAATCATCCCAATATGAATGCATCGGCTTTGCTGAATACCCTTCATGACTGATTGATTCAGGTAGCAGACCATATTGCGCTCTCACACTGTCATTTCCATTTTTATAATGATCAGTTTTTCTCTCTTGAATCAAACTATGCATATATTCTATTGCATTAAGTACGTTATCAAATTTATCCCTTAAGAATTGTTTATCCTTAGAGTAATTATAGTATTGTTTTATAAGATAAATAAACTCGCCATGACTATCATTCTCGGGCACAGGATCGGGTCCGCGCCTATCTACTACACATGGAACTTTACCCGATTCAAATTGATACTTGGTATACCAATCAGCAAAATTTAATACTTCATCTACTAATCCCATTTTCATTAATGCTGATGACGTAAGAGCACCATCTCTTATCCATGATCTTTCATACGATCTCGAACCGGGTTGAAAACCATATCCATCTTTATTGATTAATATATTCCCGATATTCGTCCGGACTGTATTTATAAGTTTATCGGCAGAGGGTGGAAGATTGAATTTTACTCTCGTTAATTTCTTCTCCCAGTAATCTTTGATAAGTTCAAGCTTAGCTTCATAATTCATTTCGGAATCGGTATCAGAATAAAACGGAATTGACACATAGACTGCCCTCGATTCACCCACCTTCAATTCGTATTTATATTCCAAAGCACCGGAAGCTAAGCTTAATTTATCTTCAATCTTTTTGTTATCGGGTAATTTATTTTCATTTATATAATTTACTATTTCGCCATTATTAAAATTAACCGCCCCAAATCCATCTGGCTTTTCATTTAGAATTATCTTTTTATGATCAACTAATATTTCATTACCGCAATATTCAATCTTTTTAATTTCTGAAACACCTCCGATTATATTTAGCCATTGATAATAGGGATTTACTTGGAATGGTCTTATCGCTAAATAAAGCGAACCGCTTTGCACTTTATCACTATTATTTTTTAATTCATAAGAAATGTTTAATGTGGAATTTTTATTTGCTTCTCCCGAAGCGAATGATTGTATCTTTAGCTCCAATCCATCTTTCTCCCATTGTACATTTGGAATCGGGAGATATTTATTTTCTAATGATTGAATCTTTTCTACATTATTCCAATTAAGAAGTGTACCATTCGTAAAAATAAATGGTTCAATCATAAAACTTTTTTTATCAACCTCTATTGCACCATCTTCATTAATCATCGCCTCTTTTGCATCCGCATCCACACCTACGATTGTCCAATAAGATGCTTCCTCATTTGTGTATCGCGGATAGTGCCCTCGTCCCGTTTCTTTCGAGATATTTATAAAAAATTGATTCTTATCCTCCGAATACTTTACTGGATTTATTTTAATATTTTCAATGCTTTTAGATTTCTCTTCGGGGAACGAAACTAATTTTATATATCGCCCTTCTTCACCAATTGTACGTATATAATTAGCATACCCCGATATACTTGATAAATGATAAATCTCGCTCCAATTAATATCATCATCAGAAATTAAAATATTAACGCTATCTGGTAAATTTTCTTTTTCCCAATAAATATTAAGTCCGCCTATCTCAATCTTCCTCCCGAAATCATATACCGTATTATTTATAATAGGTTCAGGTAAATCATCGGTTTCAGGAGGTAACTCTTCAAAATAAAGATCGTCTATTATCATTGAACCTTTGCCTCCGGAATAAGAAGCGATTGTAAATTCAATTTTGTCGAATTTATTTAATGATTGATCGGCAATCGGTCCCCATGCAAATGAGATATGCCTTTTTTTGATCTTAATTTTTTGCCAATCAATTGGGAAAGTGTAATTAATACTATTCTGCCACCAAACATTATCGCCGGTATTATCTACTAACTTGAACTCGAAATTATTATTTGGGGAAACTGCTTTTTGATTAAAAATGAATTGAAAATTTTCGGGTAGGTTTGTTGTAAATTGTTTTCTTATTCCTCCATATCCTGAACCATTAGTAAAATCGTAATCAAATTTTATTGCCTTTCCATTTATGCCATCAACCAAAGAGATATTTGTAATAACGCCATCTGAACCAAATACGCTCCAACCGGCAAGCGATTCAAAATCGTCTAATAATTTTTTCTGACCATATAAGGAAGATACTATGAGAAATAAAAATATTAATTTTTTCATATCATTCTTTTCTCACATATTTAAAATCGAGAATTTCTAATCCCTTCTTAATTATAGGGTCTTTCATGATCGTCTTCCATATAAGTCCCGAATAAAAATTCTCAATCATAATGACTATCGGTGCTTGATCGATTCCAAGACAATCTGTTGCAACCCATTCAGCAGTAGGATTAAATGCATCCTGAAAACCATACTTATCCCAAAGACCTTTATCACCATACATAATTTTCATGTTCTCAAGAGTGGGCAAACAAACTTCGGGAGCAAAGGGTAGGGATGCTGCAACAGCGGTAGGTGCTAAAGTCCCATCATCAAATAGAACTGAATCCATACCACTGGTGCCTCTTGCAGCATACCCCAAATACTCTTTGCCATCTTTATTATTTTTTGCTTCCGGTCCATCACACGCACTTAAACCCCACATTAATTCTCCATAACCTTTCCATTTAAGCGGATTCTCAATTGCATATCTTTGTTGTGTTAAAACTGCTCTTCTCGAATTTTCAAAATAATCGATTCCCTTTTCTCTCATATATTTATCAGAAAGATTCCTGAAATCGATAAACATATTTGTGTATTGATGCCCGAACATTGGAGGAAAGATTAAATGATCTAATCCTTGATACGGTTCCTGCCATACATAGGTACTAAGCCATGAATCATAAGCTTTAGTCGGATTTTTCATCCCCGAACCCGCTGCAAGAATATAGATAAATAATGATTCATCATATCCATGCCAACCGCGGTTATGGAAACCACCTTCGGGCGACCAGCCAAGACTAATACCATACTTGTATTTCCCGTCTTTCAACTGCATGAAATTCCAATCGACTCTTTCGATTAATCTTGTCGATATTTTTCTTATCTCAATTTCTTCTGGTGCCTCCCCTGAATAATACTGACGACAAAAAATTAATCCCGCTAATAACCATGCTGTATCTATTGAAGATAATTCCGATTTCCATTCTCTTTTACCATTATTCATTACTAAGAAATGATAATAAAAGCCTTTATACCCTGTTGCTTTTGGTGATTTACTCTGCTCCGATTTTAAAAAGAATTTTAATGTTGTCAATGTAATGTCATAAGCTTTCTTACGAGTTATCCATCCTCTTTCCGCTGCAATCGCATAAGTGGGTAATCCAAACCCCACAGCCGCAATACTTGCAGGAGATTCTTTTGCCGAGCGGTCTTTTACTAATCCGTTCTTTTCATTCACCTCATTTAGAAAATAATTAAATGTTCTCCTTTGAAGTGAATCTAATAGTTCCCGCTCATCTTTCGCAAGATTATAATCGACCTGCGAAAAATTAAATACGGGAATTAGTAATAGAAAAAATAAAAGTTTTTTCATTTCAGTTCCTTACTTAACCTAAAATCACTTTTACTTCTACGGATTCTTTTCCGCTTACATTTAATACATTCGATTCCACTTCTTCTCCATCAACAAGAACTTTCCGTACTCCTGTATCTGAATGATTTGTATTATCTACTGTTATAGCGTAAACAGTGCCTCTGAATTTTCTTTTTACACTAAATGAATTCCATTCCTTCGGAATACATGGGTCAATTACTAATCCCTCTTTCGACGCCCGAATACCAAGAATCTGATCAACGATTACTTTTTGATACCACGAAGCAGAACCGGTGTACCAAGTCCAGCCCGCCATTCCATAATTCGGCGAATCAGGTCCATCAATATTTCCGGGTGTTACGAATGGTTCAGCAACATATCTATCCGGGTCCATTCCGCTTAATATCGGATTCAATCTTTTATATGCCTCGAATGTATTTCCACACTGTTTCAATTTTGCAAAAGCCCATATAGCCCAAGTAGCGGCATGAGTATATACTCCACCATTTTCTCTTCTCCCCGGAGCATATCTAGATAAGTATCCAATATAATTATCCGGCTTTGAATATGCAGGTGCTAAAAGGAGTGCCCCATTGTCTTTTAATAAATTCTTTTCTGCCGATTCCATAGCTTGTAATTGTCTTTCTTCCGAACCGATTCCACTTAATACTGACCAGGTCTGTGCATTTAAAAATATTTTTCCTTCCGGTGAATTTCTGCTTCCGATAAGTTCTCCATTATCTTTTGAAGCTCTCCAATACCACTCTCCATCCCAGCCATATTCTTCTACTGCATTTTTCAATTTCTCTGCCACTGCCAGATATTTTTCTATTAAAACACTTTTATCATCAAGCAAGGGAGTGAACTCATTTAGTACCAAATAGAAAAATTGGGACAACCAGATCGATTCACCTTTCATATCTAATCCAACGGCACTTAAGCCATCGTTCCAGTCCCCTGCCCCAATTAACGGGAGTCCTCTTTCACTGAATCGGGTTAATACTTTTTCAATTGCAGCGATACAATGATCTAATAAGGTATCTTCTGTTTTATCATCATAGTATGGTTCTTTCTTTTCCAAAATCGAATAGTCATCTGTTTCTTTTATGTATTGCGCAATAACGTAAGGAAGCCAAAGCAAATCATCAGTCATTTTAGTTTGCAACCCCGTTTCCGAAATTGGATGCCACCAATGCAATACCTGTCCATCTTTAAATTGATGCCTTGCATGAAGCTTAATCTGATCGGCCGTCCATTCCGGTTTAATTGGTAGATAAACTAAACTGTCCTGCAACTGATCTCTAAATCCAAATGCACCGCTCTGCTGATAATATGCTGTGCGCCCCCAAAGTCTCCCAGCAATCGCTTGATACCTAAGCCACTGGTTGACTAATAAATTCAATGCTCCATCGGGGGTTTGTACTTCTAGATTCCCTAAAAGTTCACGCCAATTTTGCTTAACTTTTTCGAGTGCGTTTTCAACTTTCTCCTGCGAGGAAAATTTATTTATCGCAGAAGCAATATTTTCTTTGGATGATTCGATTCCCATAAAAATTGAGAAATCGTCTTTTGATCCTACTGCTACTTTTGAATCAATTTTTATTACTGCAACCGAGTCGTTCCATTTACCGGTTTTTTTTGTCAATTCATTCTTACTAATTCCTTCTGGATTATTGAGACTTCCATAATTTCCAATGAATGATTCTTTATCCCCTTCATAATCTGTTATCTCCCTATCAGAAGCAATAAAACCGATATAAGGATATTCAATATTCCAATGCCCTCTTTCTCCGAGTGGAATATCCCACATTCTTTTTTTTGCTGTCATTGCATTTAATTCTTTCGAAAATTCTGTTTCTATAAATTGCTTATGGAATTCTCTATGATGATCTGCTGATGAACCAAGACACCATTCAAAATATGTATACATTGATAGATCAACATCTTCTCCGGAATTATTTATTATAGAAAAATTCCAAATCTCAAGATTCTCTCCAAATGGGACAAATCCTTTAATATTTACTTCTATCCCTTGAAATTCAGATGAAAATAAAACATAACCGGTTCCATAATGTGCTTCATATTTATCTAATTCTTTTCTAACTGGCTGCCAAGTCGGCGACCAGATTTCTCCGCTCTTATTATTTTTTAAATAAAAATACTTCCCCCAATTATCCTGAATCATATCCTGATGCCAGCGGTTCAATCGATTAAATTCTGAATGAGTATCCCAACTGAATCCGCCTCCTGTTTGCGATACTACAAATCCATACTTACCATTCGATACAACATTTACCCACGGCTTGGGAGTTCTGTATGTTTTAATAATATATTCGTCTTTCTCGAAATAACCATATTTTGTTTCAAATTGCTTCATTAGCTTCCCTTTTTATATCGTATTCCCTTTTAATAATTCCGTAACTACGTTTGAGTTTCTGTGTTTATGACTATTGACTTTCATTTGATCCAAGAGCATCTTTACTGCATTTGTGCCTATTAATTCAGTTTGAATTTTCATTGTTGTTAATCTTGGACTTATCATCTGTCCCAAAATAATTCCATCGATCCCTGCAATAAAAATATCTTCACCTAATTTTAATTTATTCTTATTTATAACCTTGATGCACCCTAAAGCCATCATATCATTGCCTGTTAATATCAACTCAGGGATTTTTTCTTCAGAGAAAATTTCCTTGCAAATTCTTTCCCCACTTTCAAATGTAAAATCACCCTCTATTATATCTTTCTTCTTTATTGCTATTGAAAATTCTTTACACGCATCCTTAAAACCATCTTTTCTCATCTGGGAATCTATATTGCTTTTTGGACCTGAAATATATTTTATGCTTGCATATTTCTTTTTAGAAAAAACATGCTTGCATAACTTTAAAGATGCTTCATAATTATTGATTGTTACGGAATTAAATTCTCTTGAAAGCGATTTATCCGAAATTACTACAAATGGAGTATTACTATGTCGTAATTGTTCCACTATTTCATCATTTTCGGAAGTAAGCATAATGATAAACCCGGCGGATAATCCCCCTGAAGTAAAATTTGCAATCGAATCACTTAGTGAATCTTCATCTGCTGAACTTGTAACTAAAGTATAATATCCACTTCCTTGAGCGTATTTCTCCACACCCTTAATTATGTCCGAATAAAATTCATCATATAAATGTGGAAGAATTAATCCTATTAGATTGGAAGTTTTTTTTACGAAGTTTATTGCCATTAAGTTTGGCTGATAATTAATTTTTCGTGCAATAGAATCAATTTTCGATTTGGTCGAAGGGGTAACCTTTGGGTCATTTGCTAATGCTCTTGATACCGTTGCAATCGATACTCCGGCTAATTTCGCTATTTCTTTAATTGTAGGTGCCATTTCCCTATGTAAACGTTTACATTACCTACAAATTACTCCGATTTTTCTTTTAAGTCAAGTAAATTTTTATCTCCCCAAGTCTTTCAATAATAATTCAATACATAGTAGTGCATATTTACGAAAAAGTTTTCTACCTTTGACCCAAATATTTAGCTTTTATGCACTTTAGTGCACTTAAACAAATTGAACTAGTAAAAAAAAACTCCCTTTTGGGGAGCTTTCAATGTTTATTCCGATTTTACTTTTACATACCATTCGCTCGATTGCTCAAGCATTTTATTTAATCTATCCACAAGTGCATGCGGGTCTTCGAGATTACCTTCAAGTAATAACGCTGATTCATATAACTGATTTGTTACATTCACAATAAACTCATCTTCAGCATTTTTCTTAAACACAGTTATCATATTTCTAACCAATGTATGATCTGGATTTATCTCCAATATTCTCTTCTCCTGACCCATATCTTGATTCTGCATCTTCAAGATTTTCTTCATCGAAGAGGTTAGTCCTTCATCTTTACTTGATAAACATGCCGGACTACCTGATAATCTCTCAGTCTCTTTTATATCCTCTATTTTATCACCAAGTATCGACTTCATTTTACTCAATAAACTGCTAAACTGCTTTTTATCGTCCTTAGCTAATTTATCGAACTTCTTTTCTTTCTCTTTTAAGTTAGAAAACTTCTCTAATTTTTTGGCATCAGCATTTTCTACTGACTTGAATTCGAAATCTTTATATTTTCTAAATGCACTTATTACAAATTCATCAATCGGATCAAATAAATAAAGCACTTCGATTCCTTTATCTCTGAATATTTCTAAATGAGGATCGAGTGCTAATCCTTCTCTGCTTGTACCAAACGCATAATAAATTTCCTTTTGATCCTCTTTCATTCGTGCAGCATATTCTGCAATTGATGATAAGTCTTCTTTCTTTTCATTGAATGAAGAATTGAAACGAAGCAATTCCACGATCTTTTCTTGATTAACGAAATCCATATAACTAAGCTTGAATACTCTTCCATGCTCTTTCCAGAAATCATTATATTTAACAGAATCATTCTTAGCAATATCAGCTAACTGTGAAAGTATCTGATTCGTTACACTTTGCGATATTTTTGAAAAGACCGCATTCTCTTGTAACGTCTCTCTTGATATATTCAAAGGCAAATCTTCCGAATCGACAATTCCTTTTACGAAACTTAAATACTCCGGTAATAAATCTTTATTCTTATGTTGAATAAGTACTCTTCTTACGTACAAATCCAATCCATAATTGTCTTTATTCATCCAAAAATATTCATCACTTTTTTTCGGAATAAATAAAAGTGAATTAAATTGAATAGGTGCATCAACTGATTTATGAATTACTTCAAGTGGGCTCTCGGTATCGTAACTTAAGAACTTATAAAATTCATCATATTGCTCTTTTGTTACGGAAGACTTCGGTTCGCGCCATATAGCATTTACTGTATTTACTTTTTCTTCTTTAATAAAAATCGGGAAATTAATAAAATTAGAATGCTTATTAACAATCCCTTTTAATTTCCAATCAGATGCATATTCAACAGCATCATCTTTTAGATGAATAATTATAGTTGTTCCTCTTTCTAATTTTTCATCGATCTCTTTTATTTCAAAATCACCGAGTCCATCAGACTTCCATTCAATTGCTGGTGCATCCGCTTTGAATGATTTACTTTTAATAACGACTTCCTTTGCAATCATAAAAACGGAATAAAATCCGACTCCAAATTTTCCGATTATATTATTAGCGTCACCCTTGCTCTCTTGCAAAGTCTTTAGAAATTCTGCCGAGCCTGATTTGGCAATTGTACCAATGTTATTAATCAATTCATCTTTTGTCATTCCAATACCCGTATCTTTCACGGTTATTGTTTTTTCTTTTTCATCAAAATCGATTCTGATTTCTAATGGCAAATCTTTATCAACTATCTCCGTTCCTCTATTCGATTCAAATCGTAACTTATCTAATGCATCAGAAGCATTCGAAACTAATTCTCTTAAAAAAATCTCTCTGCTTGTATAAAGCGAATGAACTAATATATCTAACAACTGTTTTACTTCTGCCTTAAATTGAAATTTCTCTGCGGTTTCACTCATAAATTTTCTCCTAAATTTTCAAATACTGTTTCTTTAAAATAAACAAAAGCCCATAAGAATTAACTTATGGGCTTCTAAAATACAAAAGAATTATTTCACTTTAATTTCTATTTCTTTCGGTTTTGCTTCTTCTGCTTTTGGAATCGAGATTTT
>JALNXG010000024.1 GCA_023230485.1 Melioribacteraceae bacterium | reverse complement strand
TTCGCCGTTAGCTTGTGAAATAAATCCGAAACCTTTTGTGTTGTTGAACCATTTTACTGATCCTTGTTTGCGCTCTGCCATAACAGTGCCGCTCCTATAATGTTTTGTTAATATGATTTTGTTGTGACAGGGCTTTAAAAACGCACGAAGGGAACTGATACATCTACGTCTGCTTCTACTTCTAAAGTTAACTGCCTTACAACATCTAACTTATGTATTTTAAAACTAATATCCAAATTAAATTTTAAATATTTATACCCCACCCCTTTAATAAGAAATGCGGATTATTGATAGCATCTATATATTACATTAATGAAAAGAGATAATTATATAAATAAAATGAATGAATTGGGGCTGGGTGCTGTGCCATTTTTGTTCATTATCGATTATGAAGGGAAGAATGCAATCATCGAACCGCTTGATAATATTGATAGTGAACTGATAAAATATAATTTCTGCGTAAAGAGTAATGATATAGCAATAAGTCCACTCGAAAGCGAAGAAGCACGAAGGAAAGGAGAGGGACACCAATTCGATTTTGAATTAAATAGTAGCATGATTCTTTTCAACAAATTCCCCCTGCCTTATGATGATTATAAAAAGTCATTCGATATTGTAATGAACAATATTTACGATGGCAATTCCTATCTTTGCAATCTCACGGCTAAGACACCGATTGAAACAAATCTTTCCTTGAACGATATATACCGACTTAGTAATGCTAGATATAAAATGAAGTATAAGGATGATTTCGTTTTTTTCTCGCCGGAGACTTTCGTAAAAATTATTGATGGGCATATTTATTCTTATCCAATGAAGGGAACTATCGATGCCGATATTCCCAATGCCGAAGAGATATTATTAAATGACGATAAAGAAAAAGCTGAACATATTACAATAGTTGACTTGATAAGAAATGATTTGAGTATCCTTTCTAAGAATGTGGAGGTAACAAAATTCCGATATATCGATAAGATAAAAACAAACGATAAAAATCTTTTGCAGGTCTCTTCAGAAATAAAAGGAATACTGCCCAACGATTATAAAAATAAAATCGGGGAAATAATTTTTTCTCTTCTGCCTGCAGGTTCTATTACCGGTGCTCCTAAAAAGAAGACCGTGGAAATAATAAAACAGGCAGAAAATTACGAACGAAATTTCTATACGGGTATAGCAGGAATATTTGACGGAGAGAATCTCGATAGCTGTGTGATGATTCGCTTTATTGAACAAGAGGAAGAAAAATTATATTTTAAGAGCGGTGGGGGAATCACTTATCAATCCAATCCTGAAGCCGAATATAAGGAACTTATTGATAAAGTTTATTTGCCTATTTATCAAAAAGGGAAAAAATGAAACAACTCTTTGAAACAATAAAAGTTCTTGATGGAAAATTATTCAATATAGAATATCACAATAATAGAATGAACGCTGCACGCAAGGAATTATTTTCTGCCGATAAAATAATCTGTCTCGAAAATGCAATAGTGATTCCGCTTGAATTTGCAAAAGGGTTATATAAGTGCAAAGTAATTTTCGGCAAAGAGATAGAATCAGTTAACATCATTCCCTATAAGCCCAAGAAAATAGAAAAACTTGTTTTAGTTTATGATGATAAGATAGAATACAATTATAAATATCTCGACCGTACTCCGCTCGATGAATTAAAAAATAAATTTGCTCCGAAGGAGAATGAAGAGATAATAATTGTTAAGAATGGACTGGTTACCGACTGCTCTTACGCAAATATAATTTTCCGCGAAGTCGAAAATTATTATACACCCTCAACACCATTATTAAATGGAACTATGCGGCAGAAATTATTAGATGAAAAGAAAATTATTGAAAGAGAAATAAGAGTAAGCGATATAGAAAATTATTCCGAGATTCATCTTATAAATGCGATGATTGAGATAAGTGACAGAATAAATGTGGTTGTTTAACCAATTTTGCGTCCCGGATTATTTGAAAAAAATTGCGGTAGAAGAATAATTGCTATCACAAAATGAGATTTATAGTATGAATATCCGAATATAAAAAAATAATTTATCTTGACAATAAAAGACAAATAATATACGTTGCAATAACCAGCCGAGTTATTTAACGAAATAACATATATTATCGTTCTTTCTGCTATATGGAATGCAAATAAAAGTTTTTTTGGAGGTGCGTAATGAAAAAACTATTTACCTTTTTAGTCCTTCTCACTCTTCTCTTTTCTCAATATCAAATACTAGCTCAAGCTCCGCTTTCACCGCTACACGGACAACCAGATGTATCCGTTACACCAACTATTGCGTGGGATAATTATATGGGTTATGCAGACGCAGCCGCGGGTACTTATTCTATCCAAATTTATAAGAATGACTCAGGTGCTTATACACTCATTCGAGAGATAAATTTCATTCATCCTTGGGCCTTGGCATATGATGTGGATTTTCAATTACAATACAGCGCAAGCTATGAATGGTTCGTAAAGGGAAGCACTGAAGCGGTTTGGCATGGTAATTCAGGGGGTAATACCGGTCAGGGATTTACTTTCTTTACACTTACCCCTCTTCCGGCAGAATTAGATGCTCCTGTAAATGGAGTAACAGGAGTTAGCATAGAGCCGCAATTCACTTGGCATCCTTCAAATGCTGTTCCGAATGATTACCATTTTTATTTAGCAAAAGATGACGCTTTTACTCAGCCGGTTTATGATTTTCTAACTGATGCGACAACTTTCAATTATAATGAAATACTCCAAAACACTCTTCCTAACGTTAAACTCGATTATAACACAAAATATTATTGGAAGGTTGTATCGATTTATCCTGATAATAGTTTTTTGCCTCATGACGCAGATGCTAATCCCGATGAACTTCCTTCGGCGGTATCTCATTTTACTACTTTACCCGAAACGCAGTTGATGACAAGCTGGCCCGCTCATCTAAGCTCAATTAATCTGAATACATCAGTTATGTTCTCATGGGGACTTAATCAGCCAGTCGGGACTATGAAATTCAGATTACAGATATGCCAACAGACTGTAGCTCCAGTAGCCGCTGATTGGGCAAATGGTGCAATTACTACCACATATCCATTCCAAAACACAACTACAAAAACAGTTTCTAATCTATTCCAAGGGACAGATTATTGGTGGAGAGTGAAACTCTATAATTCTGCAGATCAGGTAATCGGTTATTCTGATGAAACATTTTTTACAACCGAGGGAGGTGCAACAGTTGTAGCCACACCTTCTTACCCAATTAACGGTGAAACAATTTATCAATTGAATCCAACTCTATATTGGTATATAGATCAATATGCAACGGGAGTAACGTATCGTGTATGGTATTGTCCCGATGCAGGTGATGCAAATATAAATGGAAGATTGGATGATGAAGCAGGAGCATTAAATTCAGGCGCATATTCATCTGATTTATATAAACAGCTTGCCGGATTATTAAATGGCAAAACATATTATTGGCAGGTGGAAGTTTATTATGCCGCTACCGGTCAAAGCAGTTTCTCGGCAATAGAGACTTTCAAAACCGAAGGACCCGGTACATTACTTAAACCGATAGCATCCTATCCAATTGACGATGTAACGGTTTATACCACTTCTCCATATCTATATTGGTATCTTGGAGGAAGCAGTGCCGGTTTGGTTTATGATTTAGAGTATGTAGTTTCTAACGGAGCATTTACAAATAATCCATCAGTCGGCTGTAATGATATTCCAGAACTTTATAAACAGATTTCAGGTTTGATTCCCGGAGTTACATATAAATGGCAGGTTAGAACTGATAATGGAGCAACTCAATCCGCATGGTCTGATGCCGGTACTTTTGTTGTGGCAGGTGGCGCAGCTAATACATATCCTATTGTCACTTATCCATTAACGGAAGAAACAGTTTATACAATTACACCAACCTTATATTGGTATCTCGAAGGATCAAATCTTGGAGTCACTAATTATACAGTTAAGTGGTATAAAGGAGCCGGAACACCCGGAGGCGGATGGTTAGGTTATGCCCCGGGAGCTAATGATGCAAATGGTGGATCAGTTACTGTACCTGCTACCGATACTTACGTACAAATCCCAGTGAATTTAACTTATGGTGCACTATATTATTGGGCGGTATCAGCAAATAATGGAATTGCTCCATCAGCATTTTCAGAGGGCTCATTTACAGTAGCTGGAGGTGCTGCTGCCGGAGTAGCGGTGCTTTCTCAACCCGCCAATCATGAGATCGTCTATGGACGTGATGTTAATTTCGGATGGTTTATGCCCGGAGGTACTTTCGGTGTAACTAATTATACGCTTACATATAGCCGTTCTGATGTATTCGCTATTGGTGCTGATGCTTATGGCGCAATAACTTCAAGCGTTACTTTAGATAATTTATTCATGACAGTTAATGGTCTAATACCCGGAGCTACATATTATTGGTATGTAACTGCAAATTATGGTGATGGTACTTCAGCTTCTTCGCTTCATCAAGACTTTACAATCTTCACTTCATCTCTTGCAGTTCAGCCGCGAATCGGTGGACCGGATAACTTAACTGTTCCTGTTGCTTCACCGGTACTTTCTTGGATAGTTCCATTTAAGACTAATACACTTTACGATCTCGAAGTTGCTGATAATGCAGGATTCGATAATAAGTCAGTTTATACCGGTATCAATTCTACATTTAAGAAAGTAGATGAATTAGAAAAAGGAAAAGATTATTTCTGGAGAGTTCAAGGAAAAGATACCGAAGGAAATACAACATATTACTCAGGTACAGGAAAATTCACTATTGATGCAAGTATTACAAGCGTAGAAGAGCAACCAATTCCGAACGAATATTCATTAGAGCAAAATTATCCGAATCCATTTAATCCGACTACTGTAATTCAGTTCAATATGCCAAAGAGCGGACTTGCATCTTTGAAAATATTTGATATATTAGGAAGAGAAATTATTACTCTTGTAAATGAAATTAAAGAAGCCGGCACTCATAAGGTTACATGGAATGGAATTGGACTTGCGAGCGGTGTCTATATATATAAATTAACTACCGGAGATTATTCTTCAATAAAGAAAATGGCATTAATAAAATAAGCTAAGGAGGATGCAATGAGTAAGGTTGGTGGTTTCGCGCTAATACTACTGATTTTAAGCGGCATTGCTTTAGCTTGCTATAGCTGTCATGTAACATATTTTCAGTAGTCATAGTAAAAATGAATGACTTAATTGTTAGTTGTAATTTGGATTAAAGTGTAAGAACTGGAGAAATTACAATGATCCAAATGAGTAATTAATTAAAGTTATTAATCATAAATAAGGAGATGAAAACAAGTAAAACTCGTTGTAGATTTTTTTTCGGAATTTATTGCGTAGAATTACTAATTCATTAAATTAAAAAAAGATATTAGAACCCTCGCCTCGGTCAGTCCCGGCGGGGGCTTTTTATTTTAAAAAGTAATTAAAAAGAATCTCTGTTGCGAATACTCCGGCGGGGATTTTGTTTTAAAAATAGCGATTGATTCAGAAGCATTCTCCACACATGCCCACTTTTTATCGGCATTATTTATTTATATCTATTCAGGGAAGACACATTTATAACCGAGCAGCCCGCTGCTTCCTTTTTGGTCTAAGCAAATAAAAACCGGTCCATCTGAACCAAGTCTAATCCCACAAATTCCAGTAAAATTTCGAAGTTCAGACATAGTAGCTATATAAGCAAAATAGTGATTTGGTATAATTCCATTAAAAATAATAAAGTCAGGCGTATTGGATAAGAATTTTGTGCTATCTAAAGGAAATAATTGATAAGCTTCTCTATCATTTATATCATTTCTATCGAAATGCAAAATTGTTATTCTCTTTTTTTTATGTATTAAACTTATTTTATTTTCAGAATTCATTATAGAAAAATCTTTAAAGAAATCGATCTCTCTATCTCCAATATGATTTGCAAATATCCTAGCATAACCGAGAGATTTTTCTTTTTCACCAAGCTCCAACACTAATTCTTCGATTGAACTGCCGAACACCTTTTTAATTAGGTCATCTATATTTTCTACTGGATCAATAAAAGGAGTTTGTGAAATAATATCACTTTCATGCTGTGGAAAACACTTAAGAGAAGGAATAAAAAACTTCACGGTATTGGGTCGTTCTCTTTTTATTAATTTTATTTTTTCTTCAATATCATTTATACGTTCTGCTTCTCCCGTTTTAGTATTAAAAGTACCGGTAAAAATAAAATCAGGATTAATTGGTTTCTTAAAAATATATGATACTAAAGCGGCACCGGCAGCAAAGTGGAATGAACCTCCTTTAATTTCAATTTTGGATTCCTCTGATTTCTCATTTAATAGTTTCCCAGAATATAATCTGTTGCGAAGTTTAAGAGTTATTCCCCAATTTAGTATTGTAGTATTTTTTAATGATGCTTGGATCTTATTCTGAATATTTCCAATTAAATTAAAGAGCTTGATTTCAGATTCGGAAATTTCTTCATTATCATCATAGTCAAGATGTTTATCAATTTCAATATTCTTTGCAGATTGAGCAATTACCACAGCTTGTATCGAACTATAATCCTTGGAGATAGAGGGAAATTCGGCTTCGCCAATTCTACCAGTTAATCTCATATTTTTAGTTATATCCTCTGTGGGAGCAAACAAGTTTTTATAAGTATCAAACTTTTGTTTGCTTAATTTATAGGAGATAAATTCATTATTAAGAAGTGAGCTTGCAGCTTCTTCCACTTTTTTCTTTTCCAAATTAGAGGAGTTATGATGACGTTCTGATAGCAGTTCTAACGCATCAGAATAATTCTCAAAACGAATAAATGTATCTAATTTATTGATCATTCCCAGCATTCCTGAATTTTATTGTTTCTGTAAAAAGTAATTTATCATCAAGGACAAAAGTAAACTCTAAATGCGGATTATTAAATAAAATTTCAATTGGAATATAATCGATTACATATATAAACTGATAAGCCTTCTTTTCCCATACAATATTATCTGAATTATACTCCTTTAAGAAAATGTCTGCTTTATGATTTTTGTAATCATCTAAAGTGTGAATAATTCTCAAATAAATTCTTTTAGATTCAAGAGCTACCAAATCAATTTCAAAAGAATCACTTTTGAATAACAAAACGGAAGCAAGTGAATTCTGCTTACATGGATCATTAAAATCCATATCTTTAGCAGCAAGAGCGTATTTGTATTCAGACCTACCAGCAAACCAAGGGGTAACTTCATCGCCAAACTTATCTGTCTCTTTTTGTTTAGTAAAGAAATCGTAAAGCATTTCTACCGGTTTAATAAGATAATTTAAGCTGTCTCGTTCAACAATTTTGAAATCGTATTTGTCGCCATATAGACCGGTAAATCTCGTTCCTTTACTTGCACGTTTGAAAATTTCTTTGTCGTAAGGTAAATTGTTAGAATAAAGAAAAACATTTAGTATTGCTTCTTTTTGTTCAAAGCTCGGCTCACCAATAAATCCCTCTAAATTTCTTACTAGCATATTACATTTAAGATCGGTTTCTATGGAAAAGGGGATAGTTAATAACTCATTGCCTTCAAGAAAAATATAGTCGCTATCATAAGCAAAAAGAGTTTCTAAAGAAATGGGAATGACCTGAATTAAATAACAGTCGGGAAATTCATTAACGTAATCTTCATCATCAAAAAAAGCGAATGGTTCAGGATCGGAAATTATAAAAACATATCGTGGCATGACGGCAAATGCAACTTCTTTATCCGGTAGTGTAGCAATATTTTTAGTGCTCCAGATTTGTCCTGCACGAGGCAATGGAGTGATTTTTTGGATTTTCTTGGAAGAAGGAATAGGGATAGCTTTATAATTTTCTATGAATTTATTATAGTCATTTTCTGAGTTTGTATCGAAATCAAATTCACCTTCCTTAATCAATTTTTCCATTTCATTATAATTATCCAAATTAATATCTAAGGAATGGAGATTTTCAACAATCTTTTTTTCTTGATCGGAACTCTCACCTTTGAAGTATCTAATTAATATATCTTCGGAAAGATATTGCGAGTGTAAATGTTCAATTGCCATCTTTGCTTTCCTTTAAAAATTCCTCGAATCGATTCAAATAATAATTACTTAATTCTCTGATTAAATTTAATTTTTGGTTATCGTCTAAAGAATACTTATTTACTGATAATAATAATTTCTCGTTTGAAGAGTTTATATCGGAATAATACACTGATTTTTTAATACCATAATATTTCATTATCAGTTCTTTTATTTCGTCCAAATCAATACTATCGGGAAGATTGTCAGTAGATTTAAACCGTTTAAGTAAATCGATCCCAAAAAAAACACTTTCTCTTTCAGAAAGTAATTTTATAAAATAGTTAAAAACTTTATGAATGCTTTCTTCAGACGTTATAATATTATTAGAGTCCGGAATTTTATAAGATTCCGATTTCTGCTTGTCAATGTCTTTAGAATTATCATTATTATTATCATCATTATCAGTTAGTTCATATTCATATCTTACTTCACTAATTTCTGATATATTGAGATTATTTTTAAGTATTTTTAAAAGTTCAGCATAAGAGATAGATTTTTGCATTTTAAGAACATCAATTGTTTCAAAGAATATCTCCGATAGGCGGGAATTTCGAGCTTGGTAAGGAGCGAATTTATAATCATTAAAATCTTCTCCATTAAAATCTTTTGCTAGAGATATGAATTTTCTATTTAGTAACTTGCTTTTTCCGGTTAATAAAAAAACAAAATTAAGACTTTTTAATATGTCTTTTAAGTCATTATTCAGTCTATTCAGTTCCGGATTAGCATCTAGATACTGCTTATCGTAATATTGATTAATTAAATAATATAATACAACGGATGCTTTTTCGTCATCCAAAGATTTTAGAAGAAATTTAATATTCTTCTTGATAAGTAAATTTTCGTATGCAATAGATTTCAAATCTTCAAATCGAATATCAAGATTCTTTCCACTTTTGTAAGTTTTTCCACTTTTGTAAGTTTCTCCACTTTTGTAAATTTTTCTCCTTTTAAGGATTTCTATTTGAGTATTAATTTTATCAAAAATAATTTTATCGGGAGCGACTCCTTCATTTATAAAACTATCTATTGCATTAAGAAGAGTCATATTAATTCTTTCTCCCTAAAATTTTATCTTGATAATAATTAGCTACCGTTTCTTTATATCGATGCACACAATCGGAATGTAAATATCCCTTTAGCTCGGAGTAGTGAGGATTAAAAATTTTAGAATTATCGATAAAAATAGTATGTGTGAATAAGGCATAGCTTTTAATATCGGGACAATGTGAAAGCGTAGAATCTTTTTGAAGAGAAAAAATAAAACATCCGGCTGGGCTATGTTTCCGAGAAGTAACAGGAACAAAATAGCATCCGTAAGATGAAGCTGCAATGGACTCTGTTTGAATGGAATAATGTTTTGGTTTGTTCATATCTCCAAATTTTAATATTTCTTTTGACATAAAAAAAATATCGCCAAAATTACAAGATGGCTTGGGGGCTAACTTTTTAATTAGTTTATCAACATTAAAATCCATGGGCAACACTTGATTTGTTAGTTTTAAATATATTAATAAGGGAGGGAAAAACAAATGAGAAAAATTATAGAATGAATAATTAATCCCACCAATCAAATAAACTACAAAAACCGTTTGCAATACCGCCACCGCCGATACCACCAATAATACCACCTAATGCTGCGCCAATAGCCGTGCCCACAATCGGAATTGCTGACCCCAGGGCTGCTCCATACATAGCACCACTTATTGCCCCACCTGTAGACCCAACGTTTTCAATAGTATTCTTAACGTAAGTACTGCCATCAATCTCACCGGAAGCTAACTTTATTGTATCAAGCCCTTGTTCTACTAAGCCAAAAGCAACAGCGGTGGCAGCATTAGAACCAGCAGCTTTTTTTAGACCTTGTTTCCCAATGTTTTTTGCTACCATTTTCCCACCTTCTTTTATAAGTAAAGCTGATACAGTTTTGCTTCCTGCTTTCACAGAGGATATTGCTGCAGTTTTTGCTACCTTAAGCGTAAATTCTTGTCCCGAAATATATCCCTCTTTTAGATCATTAAAGTTTTGAGCTGCAGCTACCCCGGCTTCTATTGCAACAGAAACGGCTGCGGCATTTACTGCCTGATTAGAAATATCCTTGAGGTTATTATTAAAGATTGATTTATTAGGTAGTTTCACGCCTTGATTATCTGCTATTCGAGTAGTGGTTTTAGAGGAGATTCCGGATGACGAAATACTTTTGCGTGATTTAAATTTTGCTTTCTTAAGAAGCTCTTTTGTTTCATCAGTAACCATAATTTTACTGTTATTATATTGTTTTGATGCAATTTTTCTATTAAGGTCATTTATTGAAGATGAATTGGTTAAATCTTTTGCTTGAATTCTACTAGTAATTTTTTTCCCTTTCATGATAACCATATCAGAAGAGGTGGATCTAGTGGATTTAGTTAACCGGCAGGATTTGCCATTAAGCATATTTTTGGGGGTAAGATTTATTTTGTCACGAAGAATTATTTCATGAATAGTTCCTTTAATTTGAGGGCACTTACCAACACGTTTAGTGGCTTCCATACCTACGAAATCATAGTAAGTCTCTCGCGTGTTGCCGGCATAATTTGCTTTACGCGATTTTTTTGATTTTTCTGATTTTTGGTTTGAAGCCGGCATTTTTATTCTCCTATTAAATTATGGTTTCCAAATTTCTAAAATTATTTCAAACTTCAACAAGATGGTACATCTAAATTCTCAAATAAATATCCACATAAATCCTCCTTTTTTTTATTTTCTCAATCCTTCTTTAACTTGTTAGTACTTCTAAATAGTAATAACCTCTTCTTTAGTAATATCATCTCTAGGTAAAATTTATTTTATCACTTCTTAAGATATAATTACTTTTACGATCAATATTATTGCACGTATATACGTTTCTAATAATCCTTAGTGAATACTTTTTATAATTATATAGAGTGTGGGAATTGAAATCTTTCCGAAAATAAGATGAAATAAAAGTAGTGTTTCTAAATACAGAATCTCTGCTTATCAAACATTATCAGAGGAATTCATGTCTCAATCCTTCTTTAACTTGTTAGTACTTTTAAATAGTAATAACCTCTTCATTAGTAATATCATCTCTAGGTAAAATTTATTTTATCACTTCTTAAGATATAATTACTTTCACGATCAATATTATTGCACGTATATACGTTTCTAATAATCCTTAGTGAATACTTTTTATAATTATACAGAGTGTGGGAATTGAAATCTTTCCGAAAATAAGATGAAATAAAAGTAGTGTTTCTAAATACAGAATCTCCGCTTATCAAACATTATCAGAGGAATTCATGTCTCAATCCTTCTTTAACAAGGTGGTGTTTCTAAATCACTTCCTAAGCTTGAGAAGATATTGCTTGAGTTTGGGCAGGTCTCAATCCTTCTTTAACAAGGTGGTGTTTCTAAATTGAACTGGGTTTAGCAAAGCAGAGAATTGCTCGAGATAAAATCAGTCTCAATCCTTCTTTAACAAGGTAGTGTTTCTAAATGCGGAAATTAACAGCAACACAAACCATTAAATAGTACATCCCCGTCTCAATCCTTCTTTAACAAGGTAGTGTTTCTAAATGATAAACTAACATCAAACCCATCCGGCTGGGTAACAGCTGGAATAATGTCTCAATCCTTCTTTAACAAGGTAGTGTTTCTAAATTTTGAGCCTTTCAAAGCAGATATCAAAGGCAACTATAGCAGCGTCTCAATCCTTCTTTAACAAGGTAGTGTTTCTAAATTCTTGCTTCGCTAGATTTAAGTGAAGCTGTGAAGAAATGGAGTCTCAATCCTTCTTTAACAAGGTAGTGTTTCTAAATATTGAAATCGAAATCAATAATCAGAAATTAATTGCGATATCCACTAAAGCGTCTCAATCCTTCTTTAACAAGGTAGTGTTTCTAAATAAATTTGTTGGACAGCTGTGATGATCACAAGTTAAGGGACTGGACAAGTCTCAATCCTTCTTTAACAAGGTAGTGTTTCTAAATAGTACCATATATTATTGAGCATCATATTAGCGCCCCGTCTCAATCCTTCTTTAACAAGGTAGTGTTTCTAAATATGTATGGCCCCAGATGTAATTTTGCGGGATTACAAAAAATGGTCTCAATCCTTCTTTAACAAGGTAGTGTTTCTAAATATCTACGGCTGCCGGTGTCGGCGGCACGTTAGGAACTCGTCTCAATCCTTCTTTAACAAGGTAGTGTTTCTAAATAGCCGGTTGTGAAGGCGACCACCATGCAGAAATGCTGTCTCAATCCTTCTTTAACAAGGTAGTGTTTCTAAATATTTATTGAAATAACAAAAACAACCCACATAATAATAATAGTCTCAATCCTTCTTTAACAAGGTAGTGTTTCTAAATACCATGCAGAAATGCTTGCTGGCGAATATTATGATGGTGTCTCAATCCTTCTTTAACAAGGTAGTGTTTCTAAATAATATACGAGAATTTAATATTTTAAAGGAAGAAATAGAAAAAAAAATTTAATTGATTGTCTCAATCCTTCTTTAACAAGGTAGTGTTTCTAAATGCCGGTATCGGCGGCACAATCGGAACTCAAGCGATTCAGCGTCTCAATCCTTCTTTAACAAGGTAGTGTTTCTAAATACCGTATCCGTGGAATGCGGTTTTTCCCTAAAGTAGGGATTATGCACATCGTCTCAATCCTTCTTTAACAAGGTAGTGTTTCTAAATTTGGCTCATTTGAGTCAAAAATGTTGGATGTTGTTGTTAAGTCTCAATCCTTCTTTAACAAGGTAGTGTTTCTAAATAGTTGCGCGGTATCGCACTAGCAATTCATTACATAGTAACCAACCGACTGTCTCAATCCTTCTTTAACAAGGTAGTGTTTCTAAATACGGATCGGTAAGTGAGTCCAATAAATTGGATTCCTGTACAGATAGAAGACGTCTCAATCCTTCTTTAACAAGGTAGTGTTTCTAAATGTAAAGAACTATTTGTTGTAGTTACAAAAGCTATTGAAAAGTCTCAATCCTTCTTTAACAAGGTAGTGTTTCTAAATTACTGTGAGCTTTGGAAGGGCAAACGTCCTTTAATTAATCCAGTCTCAATCCTTCTTTAACAAGGTAGTGTTTCTAAATAACAACAACTGTAGTAATACTTGCATCAGCCGCCGCCGGCATTGGAGGGTCTCAATCCTTCTTTAACAAGGTAGTGTTTCTAAATAATAAATGGTAGGTTTAACCTACCAAAACGTTAATCAAAGAGGAGAATACGCCATGTGTCTCAATCCTTCTTTAACAAGGTAGTGTTTCTAAATATGTTACAACATCTTATCTCCCGTCCTGGGATTATAAAGATGAGTCTCAATCCTTCTTTAACAAGGTAGTGTTTCTAAATACCATATATTTCAATCACTTACAATTTCTTACTTTTTTTAGTTAATTCCAAGAACTATTTATCTTCTTTTATAACAATAAGTTATAGCATTTATTTAATTTCTTCTCATATCTATCTATTAACTAGTAGTTTTCCTTAACAGAAAATAGGTGATTTTTACCCGTTTATTCTGTTTTTAGCTCAAAATCACAACAAAATTTCTTCTCATTTCATTTGTAGTTTTGTCGAATTTTTAGATATGAGAAAAAAGTACTAATCCGGGATGCGAATTTAACCTAAATTCTAATAGTAAATTAACCAATCTTCTCATTTCATTTAATAGGATAAAAAGTGTTTTCCTTATGAGAACTTTTTAAAAATTATTTTTGCTTTATATAAACGTTATAACTTATTTAATTACAATAAATTAACAAGTAACAGATCCAATTTTAAATCTTCTCATTTCTTTTTTAGATGAATTTATTTATAAATTCACTCAATCAATATGTTAAAGAACTTAATTCTTTTAAATAATTACCATTTTAATAAGTATGGTTTATAGGCTTTAGTCTCATCTTTAAGGTACGCGATCAATTCTTTAACTTTATCATACATCAAGTCGTTTAGTGAAGTAATTTTATCTCTATATTTTAGTTCGCAGTTAATCCGTTCAAGAACTTTTTTTGCTAATATTTTTCGCGATTCATCCGAAAGCATACCATCCTTTAATGTAATTTTTATACCTTTATTTAAAATGGCAATTACAGTTCTATCGGCAACAGGTGCCCGAAATGGTTCAATTAAATCATAAGCTAAAGTGGGTTTATTTTTCTGCTCGGAATGTAAAAAACTAATGGAGGGATTTAATCCTAAGACCGTAATTGAATTAATAATACGGGAATACAATATTCCATAAGAATAATTCAACATAATATTAACCGGATTCTTGGCATCTCGATGTTCTCTGTAATCAAAATTACAATGTGAAGGTAAGAAAATTTTTATTAAATGCCAATATGCCGCCGCAGCACTTCCCTCGTATCCCATCAGTTTTTCTCTAACGTCTTTTAATGGTAAATCTAAATCTATCTCTTTTATTTTTATTAAAATATCCTCCATACATTTTAGCTCTGAATTCAAAACAATTTCTTCTTCAGAAGAAAATATCTTATTCTTGCTAAAATATTTAATAACACTCGCCTGATTCCTTATCTTAGCATCGATTATGCTTAACGCAACGTACTTCGCTTTCCTGCCATCAAATGCCTGAGTTTGTTTATCGGTAATAGAGAGAAGGGGATTGGCAGCCGGTACCAGGAAAGCAAAAGGTTTACCGAGTCCATCAAAATAATTCACTCGTATATTTTTCTCTGCACAAAGTTTTACTGCATCATAGGTAATTGTTACACCCTTATTATTCACCATTATACTTTTAATTTTATCGGCAGAAATTGAGGAAGTAATTTTTCCTTCTTTTTTAATTGTTAAATTAAAACCGGATTTGCCAATTTGTGAAAATGCACCCGAGACCATTATATCTAAACTCTCATACCACACTTTTTGATATTGACGTCTTTTTTGATAAACTCCTCTATTGATAGAATTTTTTAATTCCTTTTCTCCATTAAGTTCTTCTGGGAAGGATAAAATTTCATTTATAAATATATTTTTTTGAGTGTAATTCTCGGGTGAAATAAAATTAATCTTATTAAGAATTTCCTTCGCTTCAGTCTTATTTTTTATCTGTTTTTTATAAAGAAGGCGAGAAAATCTACCTTTTAATTCTTTCGCTAAGAGCGATTCAAGTTCACCTAATTGATCTGCCGTATCAAACTGAAGGTAATAACGGTTCAGTCCCTCAATTTGTTTATTAATTTTAGAGCTTAATTCAGCGAGAGAAGAATTAACAATGGTACGAGTGATATCCGACTTAATTTTTATAATTTTCTTGGGATCAATTTTTCTAAGTTTATTAAAAAACTCAATGCCGCAAAAAGTAAAGGGCGCTTCATCGCTATTTATTACGTTAAAATCATCTTTGTTTAACCGGAGCATTAATTTTTCTCTAAGAAAATTAATTGTGAATTTTAGTGCTTCTTCTACTTTATCTTTTTCGCCTCCGATAAGAATAATATTATCAGCGTATCTTACATTAATATAATTAAGGGCTTTCATCTCTTTATCATAATCATTGAGATAAATATTAGAAAGCAGGGGAGATAGAATGCCTCCTTGTGGAATCCCTTTGCCCATATCAATATATTTGCCGTTTTTAGAAATAAATCCAATTCTTACCCACATCTCAATCAATCTCAAAATTTCCGGCTGTGGAAAATATTTTTTCGATTTTTCATACAGAATGTCTCTATTTATAGTATCGAAATAATTATCGATATCGATAGGAAGAACGAACTTATTTTTTCTTTGCAGGTAATCCCGAATTCTATTAATACTTTTATTATGACTTTTGGAAAAGCGATAAGCATAGCTCGAATCACAAAAGGATTTATCTATCTTTTCATCATAATGAAACTTTACGCAAAGCTGAAGAATTTTATCGCGGATAGTAAGCATAGAAAGTGGGCGAAATTCGTTGTCTTTTTTTTCGATATAAATTCTTTTGTATGGTTCGGGGATATAATTTCCAGAAACCGTTTCACTATATAGCTGGTTTAAATTGAGATCATGTCCGGAATCAAATTGAGCGATGGACACATTATCAATTCCGCCTCCGCTCCCTTTTTGTTTTACTATTTTCCACGCATGAGCTAAATGGTCTTTTGCAAATACAGTATTTAGGATATCCATTAACCATCCATAAATTTTTATTCAATATCGAGGAAGCTTAATCTCTTAATTGAATATTCTGCACCAATAAAAATTATTTTATTATTACATGATTCGCACAAAGGGAAAAAATAAATCGAGCTATCTTTTTTATTAATTAATTTTTCTAATTTTTGCTTTAATTCCGAGAGTTCTTTTTTAGTTAGCGAGCATTCGAACATACTGTATTGAATACGAACGCCGTACTGCTCTAAAACCTTAGCAGCTTTAGAGCGAATACGGTCGGACGAAATATCGTAACTAACTATATACTTCATTATACCTTAGTAGGAAGAGGTAGAACAGGGCGAGTGGAATATTCGTTTACTTTCCCCTCAGGTGTCCTATGCTCTATTTCCATATAACGAGTTTTGGCATTAACAGGGTTACCATTAAAAACAAGCATCGTAAATAATTCTTTCATTCTTCCCATATTCATAAATTCATTTAAGCTACTATTGCTCTCGGCGGATGTAGTATTATTTAACTTATTGATTATATACTGAGCAAAGACGGTTTTATACTTTTCAATATTATCTTCTTTCAAGCCATTTAATTCTGCCTCAATTTTTTTATATCTATCGGTTCTATCGGATAATTTTAATATTGGTGTAATCCTGATTGAGCCCAAACCAAGAGGTTTACCCATACCGATTTTATGTGCACAGTTTTCAGGTAAGTCCAGGGAAGTTAATAAAGCTCCGAGTTCGACTTCTGATAGATTTTCAAATCTTATTTTACTGTTAAATTCTCCTTCGATAGGTTTAATAAGTGTATATTGTTTAGGATGCTTAGTTACATCAGAAGCATTTGCAATCCACTCATTTCCAATCCTATGCCAATAAAGTTTATTTCCGCGAATAGTGATATCTTCAGAATTATAATCCTTTAATCCATACCAACCGGAGAAATCACCTCTATTGTTAAATTTTGGAGTAATCCCCTTTTGAACTAAATAATGCTGAAAAGTTGTAGGTTTTGGTGACGCCAAAATTTGAGGATGAGAAGCTTCATGTTGTTTTACTAACTTGGTTAAAAAAGCATCTTCAAAAAATACTCTTCCTGCAAATTTATCTTTATCTCCAAATATTGCGTGTATAATATCAACACCACTATACTCAATATTGTCCTTTGGGATAAAGTTTTTAAGAGAATTATTATAGGCAATACGGAATATTCCGGTATATCCAAATCCCGTAACTTCACCACCTTCTTCTGTATAGAAGCAGGGGATATATTTTTCTAGACTATCTTTTAGAATTTTTAATAGATCAGTGCCTTCTTCTCTATTAGTATCATTAATATAGTTTTCAATTACGTTTGCGGCAAACGACAATTTTTTGGCTGAGGTATCGGCTTCCGGAACAATCCAATGTAAATGCTTTCCTTGACTACCACCTGGGATCCAGCCGGTACATACTAAATATCCTTCTTTACTATTATTAAAATAAGTATCACTTATTTTTTCGATTTTTGCATAATATAAAGGTTTTGTATGATTTCTATGAACAATTGGAATTTTAGGTTCAAAATAAATTTTATGGGAACTCGGTTTATAATTTATATTTTTTTCGTACTTTTTTCTACCATTTCTTATTATCTCATTTCCATTTCTATCCAAAACAGGTAATTTCATGTATAGTGAAATAATTCCCGAATTAATCGCATCCTTTTCTTCAATTCTATAATGAAAATTACCACTTAAGAATTCTTTAGCGGGGATTATATAATATTCGTTTCCTTCTTTTGTTAAATAACCCCCCTGAGTTATTTGAGTATATCCACTATTTTCTTGAGTAAGAATTTTGTTCGTATAATTATCTCTAAGGTCTAAAGACTTATCCGCCATAGCCCTATACAGGAATTTTTTATCTTCTTCAAAAAATTCAAATTTGCTATAACTCATTATTTCGACCAAATTACGAGTCATTCCTCTAAGCGAACTACCGGGAATTCTTTCTTTCCCTCCCGGAGAGAAGAATTCCGGAATATCTTTACTTTCAGTTTTCTTCTCTATCTGTTCCGAATCAACAGTATCTCTTATATAAATAGGAGTTTTAGTTTCTATTTTTAATCCAATTTCACCTGTAAATCTTTTAATACCTTTTTGTTCATTAGTATAAGTCAAAAATTCAGGCATCTCTTGAGCCGGAACCACGTCATCATTTATAGGAACAAAGTTATATGGTGCACGTGCGACATAATCTTTTGGAATATCAATAGAGTGATTGCTATCTTTTTCTTTTGCATTAAATTCAGGAGTATTTTTCCGCTGATTAATATCTTCATCGGGTTTTTCGATACCTAAAGCAGCATGAATATTAGAAAAATCTATTTTTTCTTTCTGTCCCATCTTATTTCCCTCCGAGTTCTTTATTATCTTTTCCAAATGTGAAGCCGATTAGGCGGCTATCGGTGTAACTATATTGTCCTGCTTCGTTCAACGACAGGTAATTACGAGTATGGATTTTTACTCTGTCTTTAGGATTTCCCGGTTTCATTTCCGGCACTTCAAATGGCAGCGCTATCGAAGTTCCTCTTTCCTCGCTTATAATATTTCCTTTAGTCTCCGTGCCGAATAATACCTGATGTGCATCGACTGCCAAGCTGTCATCACCTTCTTCATCTTTGCGATAACGTGCTTTTAATTCTCCGTTCGTTTTCCATATAAGCAATTCTTCATTCTTATTAAATACTCTTAATTTCTGAAGATGATTTGAATCAATTAACTGTGAATCTCCGTCAATAAATTTACCGCTGCCAAATTTTCCGACAAGTACATTATTATTAAGAAAAGCTAAGAAGTAAGAATCATCTTTTATCTTTGCAACAATAGAAGTTTCAAGCGAATTGGAATCGATAGTAACAGATTCTGCTCTGCTTTTTATTTTTATTAACTCAAGTCCATTATTTCCCATTTGATACCCCCAACTCATTTATTAGTGAATCGACATATTCCTGAAGCGATACAAACTCCTTAGTGTCATTACGGGTCAATTTATATTTTTTGCCATTGAAATTAATCTCGGCAAGAAGACCTTCAAAAACACCGCGTCCTACATTTTTCTCACCGCCGATAGCAAGATCGCCTGTCCATAAATCTTTAATAATAAGAAGCATTAATCCTGCCTCGGCTTCGGAACAGTCTTTAACCGAGAAATTGAGAATTAAGCTTGGCATATTAGCTGCATTAGTTTTATAGAACAATGCGAGTGAATCATATAAAGCAGCTTTCATCGTCCCGCCCGTGAAGCGATCAAGAGCAATGCGGTTCTGTAATTCTGCAATGTATTGTTCAATTGTAGTTTCTTCTACTCTCAATCTTCCGGCTTTGCTTTTGTATTTATGCTCTATTTTGTTTCCGTCCGGTTTTACAACATAACCGAAAAGATTTTTTATAAATTGAGGTTCTTCTTCATTTGAATTAAGAAGAGTATTAACAATACGTAAAGCCCTGTTGCGGATTGCACCTTTAGTACCGCTGCCTGTCATTACGTATTTACCGTCCGATTTAATATTAACAGCATCGGGTTCATCACTGCTTGTAGGATAGGAGCGCTGAATAAAGGAATTTTTTATATTCAACGATAATGATGCTGTAAATTTATTCTGATTTTTTTCATAAAGTTGCGGCTGTTCATTATCTTTCACTATCGGAGCTTCTTTATCGGAAAGGTATGCAACAAAATTTTCCTTATTTGAAAAATCAAAATCACAAAACTTCTTATCATTGAGTTTGATTTTGCCAAGTCCATTGGTTGATTTAGCGCCAAGCCGGAAATCGGTATTATCTTCAAGCTCGGAAATAAGTGTAGATAAAAGTTTTTTGATTATTTTTTTATTCTTTTCAGAATAAGGAGCGTCAATCTTGAGGGAAAATTTTGCTCCTTTAGGAACTATCTCGTAATCGTATTTATGATGTTCGATTACTATACCGGTCTTTGGGTCAATAGCAATTCCATCTCTAATTTCGGTAGATTTATTTTCACCTATTAGTAGAAGATCGGAGCAGAGAATAGAGCTGGCTTTAGCGTTTTGCTTATCAGTAAATCCCCATATGTCTTTTAGCTCTTTATCATCGTTTTTGGTTTCGAAGTTATTCATTATATGCGATTTAATAGCACCAATAAAGGAAGTTGCGGGAATAAATGGTTTTCCTTCTGAATCACGAACTACATCGATATCGGAAGTCTCTGCTTCGCCGCTGCCGATTAATAAGGGGCTGTTTAATGCGATCTTGCCTGTTAATCTATATATACCATTAATCATTTTTTACCCCCATTATTTTTTTTGCGTAAGGAAACTAAAAATGTAGTTAAGAATAATTGAGTAAAAGAGAATTCATTTATTTTGCCATTAAGAACAATTAGTGGATTTTTTATTTCCTTATATTTTTCATTCATTTTAGTTATTAACTCATTAATATTAATATCATTTTTATATTTTGATTTTATTAAATATTCTAATAGATCAGTATTTCCAATATGACATTTTTTATACTTATCCTTTGCGGTATCACGTATATTATTTATTTCCCTTAAAAATTGTTCTTCGTTTGTTGCTTTTTTAATAAGCGATTCTATTCTTCCAATCTGCGAATTTTTGAGTATTCCCACGCCACGTGCTTTTTTATAAGCAGTGAGTTTTGCTTCCTCTTTGATTTTGGAGATAACAATATCCTCTATTGTACTAATAGCGTTTGCAGGAATTTCTGAAGGTAGAGAATTATTTTTTGCTTTAATGTAATCGGCTTTTTTCAAATTAGTGCAGTTACCAAGAATGTGAATTGAGCCGAAACCTTCGTTTCTTCTTTCGCCGATACCGATCTGTATTTTCTTCAACAGCTCTTCTTTAGAGAGAGAGCATCCGGTAATTAAAAGAGATGATCCTGCAGAGAATGCAATATCAGATTCTTTCTTTAGATTCCATATACCGACATAATTTTCTACACTTACAATTTTAAGGAGTTGATTCTCAATTTTGATATTGTCACCAAAAAGTTTTTTTAATTCTGTTTCCAGATCAGAAGAAGATCCCGAAGAAAAACCATTATCATTATAAATGATTGTATCGGAAGCAAGTAAGAGAGTAAATTTTGCCGGTTCAAAATCAGCAGGTGTTGACTCTTTTCCATCAATTAGTTTAATTGAGAACAAAGTTTTGCCATATTGAGTATTTTTAGATCTACCGAGATTAATATGATTGCAAGACTTTAGGAATGCTTCGAATTTGCCAAATAATTCATCGGGAACATTAATATAGCCCGTAAAACAAGAATCTTCTTTAATCGATTCGTAATTAAAAAATATACTCTGCTTAACTGCACCAGTTTCTCTATCTACCTCATGATGAGGATTAAGTTTTCTTTCAACGAGAATTTTTGTTAAAATATTATCTTTAATAATTGCGGCACCACTAAATTGCTTCGTCTGCTCTGCGGGACGTTTCTCAAAGAATAGATCATGCAGTGTATCTGATTTTAATTTTTCATATTGAATAGAAAATGGAATAGGAAATGAAGGTTCATTTTTCTCTTCGTTTGCAGGATGTGCATCTTTAAAAATAATTTTTCCCGAAAGAAACCAATCATAAAAATCCTGATTAAGATGTGCTTTACAATCCTTAATATTATTTTCTTTTATGAAACATGAGGCAAGAGAGCCAATTAAATTATTAGCCGGAATATATGATTTAGTGGCAATCATATTTATATCTCCCGATGATTTGGAGATAATAACCGGTGATTTAGTTTTTAAAGAATATAAAAGAGTTTTCAATTTTCACCTCCGGCTTTATAATTGGAAATGGAATCAATGGCTTGCTTATTGAGTTCATCATTATCTATAAAGCATTTAATTTCGCCGAGCCCACGAGTTCTTTTAGAACCGATTCTCTTAAGATTTAATGCTGCAAGAGCAAGAAGGTGAGTTGATTTATCGTCTAATTTATCGAACACAATTTCGCCCTCGAAAGTAATTTCTTTATTAAGTACGCGTACAGTTCTAAAAGAATGCTCTTTAGTAATTCCATCTTCAATCTCGGTACTTCTTCTAATATTTGTATATGAATCAATAATGGAATCAATATTAAAATCATCATTTTTATTTTTAATCATGTAATTAAAAACGGCTTTAGTTTTTTCGTAATCGGGAATAAAAAGATTATCGAAACGGATATCAACAGAGAATTGAGAACCTTTCTTGCCGAATATTTTTTCTATATCCTCTTTTTTATATAGTTCAACTTTAGCATAATTAAGGCGTTCTACGACTTGAAGAGCGGAATCGCGGAGGCAGCCCTTAACACGGCGAGCAGGGATATAAGGAATACCCACTTCATCATATACAACATCACTATCAATTATAGCACCGAATCCATCGCCTGATCCGATCATAGTATCCGATAGCAATTTAATTTTCAATCTTTGTTTATCCATTATTAATTCCCTCCTTTTATCAGTTGCTTAGGATAAAATTCTAAAAGCTCAATTATATCAAGATATTTAGTAGCTCCATCGACAAATAAACTATTTTGTGTTTTATCGGAATAAAGATTAATCCTGAGTGAATTAAGATGATCAATAAATTTATTTTGAGCAGATTCGCCCTGCGAAAGAACTTCGCGAAGCTCTTTAATTTTATTATTGGCAATTATAAGTTTGCCGTTAGAATCTCTCTTATTAAAGAATTTAATTTCGTTTTCTAAAGCCGAAAAATCTTCAAGGCGATACGGTCTTGAATAAAGTTTGCCTCTTTCGGATGTATAATGCAGATCTCTAATTTCCTCGAGCGAACCGGAATAACCGCCATAGGAGATATGGAAATCGAACCAATTCTCTCCTTCTTTTCCATTATCGATTGAAGTGCGTCTTTTCTTTTTAGCATTATCACAAAGTTGTTCTGCAATTTTATATCCGCGATAGAAAGGAAATTTTGTGTTTTGAATTGCAACACCGGCACAGGTGGAAAGTTTCTTGCCACCGGGGAGTTCCAGTTCGGACATATATTCCATAAAGAGTTTTGCCAAATAAATACCTAGCTTACCCTCGCTAACGAAAGTAATGTCATCGCCACCGAGAATAATAGAACGGAGAGGAAGAAAAATACTATCCTTTACATCTTTATCCCTCAAGTCAAGCAGATCTTTATATTTATTATTTTCTATATCTTCGACAACATGTTCCAAAAGTTTATCAAAAGAATTTTTAACATGCTCTTTAATTTTAGCTGAGAGAGCTCTTGTTTCTTCAATCGTTTCAATAGATTCAAATGTAAGACCCATATCGTTGCCATCAATATGAACAATGGCTATAAAATTTTCGTGATTTATTCTTTGACCAAGATTATCAAGTCCATTTGTAAGTTTATAACCGGGGTGATTATCAGCAAAATCGTTTTCTTTTTTAGATTTTTCCGAAGAAGAAAGTTTTGGCTTAATGGTGGAGGAAACATAGTTATCTTCAGCGAAAACATCCATTGAAAATCCCGATTGAACGCACTCGGCAGTAATGCCGTGACGTGGAATTACTGTATTAGCAGGGTGTTTAGATTTATTAATAGCTAAATCCTTAAACAGGTCGTTCTTCCCATTTTTCCAATCGATTTTATTATTGCCGTCAAGATCGAATCTTTTAATAGCCGAAGCGAAACCTAAACCCGGAGCAACCATTAATAGATAAAGGGAAAATTCCTTAATAAAATTTTTAGCATCTTCTTCGGTATCGAAAAACATTATTTTATTGCCGCCACCATCGTAGCCAATTATTTCATTATTATTTGCCGGGGATTCTTCTTTTTTAATTTGGTCAATTGATTTTTGACTGAAGATATCAGCATAAGAGGGAATGTTTTTGAAAATGTTTTCTAAAAGGTAGGATGCACCAAGATTATCATTAAGCATATTGCTGCCAAATACATAAGCTTGGATTCCGGTGAAGTCTATTACTACACAATATTTTTGTGCCATTAAAACCTCTTGTTTTTTTTTATTATAATAGAGTATTGAGTTTAGAATTTTTCCAGAATGCGAATGGAAATAATTATTTTGGTTTGATTTATTTGTATGCCCTTGAATAATTTGAGATAATGTTAAATTATAAAAAAAACATATAACTTAAAACCCAAATATTTAATCAAACCTGCTGTCCTTTTTCATAAATATAAAAAATATTCAATTATCATTTAAAATATTTCAATTGGCGGGTTTTATGAGGTTTTCTTGTCGATTATAGTTAAATTTAAGGCTAATATTTTACTAATTTGGATTAAAGATTATCATGTTCAGAAAAATGTTGTTTTCTATTCTATTTATTGCCTCCATTACTTATTCCCAAAACATTACACTAAAAGGAAACGTAACAGATTCGGAATTCGATTTACCGATTCATGGAGCAATCGTTTTTATTAATAATAATTATTATTACACAAATTCAAATGGGAATTTTTGGATTCCTAATTTATCGGAAAAAGAATATTCTATAAAAGTATATCATCTTGGATATAAATCGATTGATAAGAATATAGTTATCGATTCTTCCACTCCGCAATTAATGCAGTTCGATCTGATACCAACGATTATAGAGATGGATGAAGTGATTGTAAGTAGCCAAAAAACAGGTAAGGTATTGCGCCAATCGCCCTATTCAGAAAATTTAGTTACGCAAGCAGAACTACAAGTCAAACCTTTCCAATCACTCTCCGATGCACTCGATAGAGAAGCGGGATTAGCTATTATTCGCGATGGAATGTGGGGTACGGAAATTTCTATTCGTGGTATGAACCGACAAAACATCGTAGCATTAGTCGATGGCAACCGTATGGAAACCGCCACTGACCTCGCCGCTCGTTTTTCGTTAGTTGATCTTTCTGATATAGAAAGGATTGAAGTAATCAAAGGAGCTGCATCATCGATATATGGTTCGGGAGCAACAGGCGGAGTAGTGAATATAGTTTCCAAATCGCCCTATTTTAATGAGGATTTTTATACGAGTGGAAATGTTTCTACCGGGTATAATTCCGTTAATAATTCATCACTTTTTTCTGGAGCAGTTTTTAGCGGTTCATCTATCTGGTCTGCTAAACTAAGCGGTTCTTTCAGGAAAGCTGATGATTACAAAAGCGGACTCGGTACAACTGTAAAAAACAGCCGATTCAAAGATTATAGTTTTTCGGGTGCTTTTAATTTTATTCCCACTGAAAATCATTTACTAAAATTAGATTATCAGCTATTTAAGGCGGAAGACGTAGGTATTCCGGGTGCAGAACCATTATTCCCTGCGAATGCTGATTTAAGATATCCGATAGAAAAAAGGGAAATGATTGCGGCTTCTTATGAGATTCAAAATATCTCGGATGTAATTACAAAATTGACAGCCAAATTTTCACATCAATTTATCGTAAGGGATGTAGAAAATATTCCTCATATAGTTCAAAATGTTCCTGCTTCGGGGACTAATCCGGCACGTAGAGTAAGTGTACTAAAAATTTTACCGGGTGCGGATCATAATAATAATAGCGCACAAGTTTTTGCAGAGCTATCTCTCGCCCCGACAAATAAATTAGTAGTAGGAATAGATTATTGGAAACGCGACTATGAAGGATTGCGTACAAAAGAGCAGATGATTGAAGTACTTAATCCTGCCGGTGCTGTAGTAAAAACTATTTATAAAACTATTGCCGAAAGTCCGCTTCCTAATTCAAGTTTTCAGAGTATTGGTATATTCGCTCAAGACGAGGCACAAGTAATTGAGGACGTTCTAAAACTTTCGATTGGTGCACGTTTAGATAGAATTGACGTTAAAGGGGATAAGACACTTAATCCGCTTTATGATATTACGGATGGCGTAAGGAACGATCACCCTGCCGGTCAGAGTGTAATCTGGAATGATACAAATTTCGATGATATCTCTTATAGCGGTAACGTGGGTGCAATCTATTCGCTTACCAAAAATTTGGATTTCACTTTAAGTCTCGGTTATTCATTCCGCTCTCCATCGCTCGAAGAAAGATTTCAATATATAGATCAAGGGAGTGTAGTTCGCCTAGGCAATCCATCGCTTGATCCTGAAAAAAGCAAGTCGATAGATTTCGGTATTCGTTATTATGGAAACAATTACAAATTAATTTCGAGTATTTTTTATAATAATCTGACTGATTTAGTTGTCGAGGTTCCGGGAACGTTTGAGGGACGCGCAGCACGTATTAAGCAGAATGTAGGCGAAGCACGTCTTTATGGATTTGATTTGAGCTATCAAAATAATTTTTATGGTGATAATGTATTTTTTAGTTCGCTCTCATTCGTAAAAGGTGATGATATTACGAACGATACAAGCCTGCCCGAAATCGCCCCATTAAATGGAACTTTAGGTGTAACAATTAGCATAGTAAAGAATTTGCAAGCAGAAGTTTCTTCTACTTTATTTGCCGTACAAAACGATCCAGCACCGGGAGAGAAGGCAACCAAAGGATATGCACTTTTCAATGCTTCCTTAGTAACTAAGCCGATACTTTATGGTGGAATGAATTTCCGAATTTCAGCCGGAGTGGAGAATCTATTTGATAAAGCATACGTTAATCATCTTTCAACGAATAGAGGTTTGTCTTCGATCGATCCGGGCAGAAATATTTATCTTAAACTATATGCCGGATTTTAATTACTGATGAATTGGTTCGTACTTTCATTTATATCTGCAATATTTTCAGCAGCAGGAGCGATTACTGAAAAGAAATCGCTCCTCAATTTTGATCCGCTTCGGTTCTCGTTTTGGTCATCATTTGTTACATTAATTTTCACTATTCCATTTTTCTTTTATGCCGTCTATCCGCCAAATGCGGATACGAGCTTAAATTTTTTATTTTTTAAGACGATTTTAAGTGCGGGTGCATTTTATTGTGTAATGATTTCCATTAAGAATTTAGAGATTTCGGAAGCACTTCCGTTGCTTGCACTTTCACCCGGATTTATTGCAGTGTTTGGTGTGCTTCTAATTGGTGATGATTTATCGATTCAACAATGGAGCGGAATTTTATTAATGTTAGTAGGCACTTATGTACTCGAACTTAAGAAAGGGAACAATCATTTCTTCGATCCTATCAAAAATCTTTTTACAGGCGGGAAATATAATTATATAATTATTGCACTCTTTTTATTTACAGCTACTTCATTGATCGATCGCGTATTATTAAAAGATTTCAAACTTCCTCCATATACATTTATGGCATATCAGCAGTTATTTTATGTAGTTATTTTCGGAGCGGCATTAATGGTATGGGGTAAAAGGTCAGCGGCATCAAACAAGTTTTCTCGTGAAATGGTAATTTTACTTCTCCTCGTGGGAATTTTTACACTAATTTATAGATATACACAAATCGAAGCTGTAAAACTCGCACCTGTGGCACTTGTAATTTCGGTGAAGCGGCTTTCGATACTCTTCGCAATCATTGCCGGCGGCAGGATTTTCAAAGAAGATAACATATCAAGAAGAATTACGGCTGCAATATTAATAATTGCCGGCACAGCACTTTTAGCATAACTTTTTATTATTATTATTCTCACAAAAGAGGCAACCATGAAATCGATACTATATTATACAGGACTATTAATTTTATTTATTACACTCAACACGAATGGGCAAGGATTTTTACGAGTTGAAGAGAAAAAAATAGTAGATGAAACCGGGACGCCTGTTTTATTAAGAGGGATGGGGTTAGGCGGCTGGATGGTACCAGAAGGATATATGCTCCAAACTTCCTCCTTCGCAAATTCAGCTCATGAATTTCGTAATAAGATAATTTCAGTTATTGGAGAAGCTGAGACCGATAAATTTTTTAAGTTATATCGCCAAAATATGGTTACCAAAAAAGATATTCAACAGCTTGCCGAGATGGGATTCAATTCGATTCGCCTTCCGATGCACTACAATTTATATACTCCAAAAGATAAACCATTTGAATATATTAATGAAGGATTCGAGCTAACTGATACCTTACTTGCATGGTGTAAAGAATATAAAATTTATTTGATACTTGATCTTCATGCTGCTCCGGGTGGACAGAGTGATGATAATATTTCCGATTATATTCCGGGTGAGCCATCTCTATGGGAATCCGAAACAAATAGACTTCGCACAATCGACCTATGGAAAAAACTTGCCACTCGTTATGCTAATGAAGAATGGATCGGCGGTTATGATCTTATTAATGAAACAAAATGGAATCTGCCAAATAGTAATAAGCCGCTCCGTGATCTTTTTATCGCAATTACGAATGCCATTAGAGAAGTGGATAAAAAACATATTCTCTTTATTGAGGGAAATTGGTATGCTACTGATTTTACGGGCTTAACTCCACCATGGGATAATAATATGGTTTATAGTTTCCATAAATATTGGAATAATAATGACCTTAATTCCATTTCCGGTTATATGTCGATGCGCCAGCAGAATAATGTGCCATTGTGGTTAGGTGAGTCTGGCGAAAATTCTAATGCTTGGTTCACTGATGCAATCGAGCTAATGGAAGCAAATGATATCGGATGGTGCTGGTGGACTTTCAAAAAAATCGGCTCAATCAATAGCCCTTGGAACATAAGAAAATCTACCGGTTATGATGCTTTACTTAAATATTGGAGCGGGACGGGTTCTAAGCCTTCGGTTCAGGCGGCAATTACCGGCTTAACTCAGCAGGCAATCTATTTTAATAATGATAACTGCGAGTTTAATGAAGATATGATCGATGCAATGTTCAGGCAAGTTTCCACGACCGAACTCAAGCCATTTCGCGAAAATAAAATTCCCGGAATTATATTCGGCTCTGATTATGATTATGGAAGATTTAATATTGCTTACCGCGATAATGATTATCAAAATGTTAATTCCGGAACTTGGAATAATGGCTGGGTTTATAGAAATGATGGTATCGATTTAGAAAGCTGCTCCGATCAATATACAAGCGGATATAATATTAGTCATATCGCTACCGGTGAGTATGTTGTTTATACTATTGATGTGGAGCAAACAGGTACATATAGAATAAGTTTAAGGACTTCTGCAAATAAAGCAGGCGGAAAAATTTTACTTGCAATAGACGGCAGTAATGTTGGTTCGACTATTGATGTCCCTAATAGCAATGGTTGGCAAAATTGGCGTACTGTAACAGGTCCTGATGTGGTTCTATCGGCAGGTAAACACACATATCAGGTACGGTTCTTTTTCGATGGATATAATTTTAATTATTCTCAATTTGATTTGATCTCTTCTCTTGCCAAAGAAGAATTGCCGGCAGAATTTTCTTTAGAACAAAATTATCCTAATCCGTTTAATCCAGAGACTACAATTAATTATCAATTACCGAAGCAGTCGAAAGTAGTATTGAAGATTTTTGATGTATTGGGTAATGAAGTAATGGAATTAGAGAATGGAATAAAAGAAGCAGGAAATTATTCAGTGAATTTCGATGCCGCAAAATTAGCATCTGGAATTTATTTCTACCGCATTATGGCAGGTGAATATATGCAAGTAATGAAAATGATCTTGATGAAATAACGACAAAATAATTATTTTGGGTTGATCCGCTCCAGTCGTGAGCGGAGATGCCTCTCTGAAAGTCCGAGCATTCTCGCCGCCGCACTTTTATTCCCGCCACTTTTTCTTAATGCCTCTTCAATCAACGTATTTTCATAAGCATTCATTTTTGTCTCGTATCCATCATCTAAATTAAGTGGATCGAGTAAAGTATTAGAGTGAGAGGAAAGTTTGAGATTTGGGAAATCTTCCATCGTAAGTAATTCGCCACGTGAAAGAACAATCCCTCTTTCAATTATATTTTCGAGCTCTCGGATATTGCCCGGGAAAGAATATTTTACTAAATAATCGAATGCCTCTTTCGAGATACCCGAAATTTCTTTAGTAGTGAGTTTTGAATATTTTTTAATAAAATGATCGATTAATAAGGGAATATCTTCTCTTCTTTTTTTGAGTGGTGGGGTATCGATTGTAATTACATTGAGCCGATAATATAGGTCTTCTCGGAATTCTCCATCAATTATCATCTGTTCTATATTGCGGTGAGTAGCAGAAATAATTCTTACGTCAGCATTTATAATTTCGTTACTTCCAATTCTTTGAATTTCGCCAAATTGAATTAAGCGAAGTAATTTGACTTGAATAGAAAGGGGAATATCGCCGACTTCATCAATAAAGAGAGTGCCTCCGGCTGCTTCTTCAAATTTTCCGATTCTCTGATTTATTGCCCCTGTAAAAGAGCCCTTTTCATGCCCGAAGAGTTCGCTCTCAAATAAATTCTCTGAAAGTGAGGCAACATTCACGGTTATAAAAGGTTTACCAGAGCGAGTACTTGCTGAATGAATTGACTTAGCAATTAATTCTTTACCTGTACCGCTTTCTCCTCGTATTAATATTGTCGTTTTAGAAGGTGCGGCACGCGATACTTTACTTAACACTTCATTCATCGTTTGGCTTTTATAAATAATAAAATCGGAATAAAAATTTTCGTTGAGTTTCTGTTTTAGAAGTCGATTCTCTGATATCAAATATTTTCTTTCTCTTAATCGATTTATAATTCTTTCTAATTCTGTTAGATCGATTGGCTTAGTAAGATAATCAAATGCACCTGCTTTCATAATATCCACTGCACGTTCAATTGTTCCATAAGCAGAAATTAGAATTACATCTAATTCGGGGTTAATCTCTTTTGCTTTTCCTAAAACTTCCAGTCCAGTTAATCCGGGCATTTGAAAATCGGTAATAACAATATCAATAGCATTATTTCGTATTATATCTAATCCCTTCTCACCATCGGATGCGGTAAAGATTTTCAAATTTCTTTTGCTTAGAAATGATTTTAGAGATTGCAGTTGAGGAGCTTCATCATCTATTATTAGTAAATTTAGTTCATTCATAGTTATTCACTTTGGATATCTTGGGGTAATTCAATTTTGAAAATCGTATTGATATTGGGATTGCTCGAAACTGAAATAGTACCTCCATGCTCTGCAATTATTTTATTAACGATACTTAGCCCTATCCCGTTGCCATTTGATTTTGTGGTATAGTAAAGATCGAAAATTTTATTAATCTCTTCTTCTAAAATTCCTTTCCCTGTATCGCTTAATTTAATGATTATAATATTATCAGATATCGAAACAGTAATAGTAATTTCACCATTAGAACTAATAGAATCAATAGCATTCTGAATTAGATTAATGAATACCTGTTTAATCTGATTTCTATCCCAGTTCACTTCAATTTTATCGGGGCAGTTTATTTTTACTCTAATCTCTTTATCAGTAGTAAGTTTTTCAAATTGTAGATATAATTCTGAACAGAAGGTATTTAGATTAAAAACAGACTTAGATAGCTGCAATGGTTTAGCGAAACGAAGGAAATTTTCTATTGTTTTATTTATTCTTTTTACTTCAGAATAAATTAAAGATGTGAGTTGAGAATATTCTTCTTCTCCTGATTCCGGTTTGAAGTCAGTATTTAACTGTTGAGCAATAGTACCGATTGTATTTAGCGGATTCCTTATTTCATGAGCTACACCCGATGCCAATCTACCCGTTGCTTTTAATCTTTCATTGCGTTCCAATATCTGGTTTTTTAATTGTTCGACTGACTTATAACGTTTTTGAAGAATATTGAAATTCTGTTTAAGAAAAACTAATGAAAATAATACTGATCCAAATATTAATAGAACTATTCCCATAATTAATGTGCGAGTAAATATCCTGCTATTGATATCGTCATAATTATCTAGGGATAAACCAATTCTTAGTAATCCAATTATCTTTCCATTATATGAAAAAGGGTGGACAGCTTCAAAAACATCTTGATCATTAATAGAATTAATTCTCCATGCAAAAGTGGAGTCTTTCATTGCAGAAAAAAGAAATTCCGAATCGTTGATTTTTTCAATAGAGGGAATATTAGCAGATGCTGCGATAATACCGGAAGTATCTTGAACCGCCGCAAATAGATAATTTTTATTCAAAGCAAATTTATTTAGAAGAGAACCAAATCCAAATTTCTTTCGGTTAGCAACTAAATATTCTGCATCTACGTTTAATACTATTGCACTTCTATCACTGGCTGCTATTGCAATGGCATATCGATAATTATTTTCATTATTAGATGATCTAAGTCCGATAACTAAAGTATCAGTTTCATTTTCAAAGATATCTGCTAATACATTTTTGGGGTCAGCACCACTTCCGAAATTGTTGTGAAAAAGTGAATGACTTGAAAATAGTTTTTCCCCTTCATTATTGAAAATATTTATTCTGAATAGTTTATTAGAATTAGCAAATTCTTCAAGTAGTTTATTCGTGAGCAATCTTTTTTCATATAAAAATTTAATATAAGCGGCATTATTGAATAGTTTTTCTTCCGATTCCTTTTCTATCTCTTCATTAATAATTAATGAATTTTCTAAAGCAGTAGAAAGCCCTTCAAGGAGTGAATGCGATTGGTTTTCCATCAATTCCAATAGGTCGTTTTGGCTCTGTTTAATTTCTATGATTGAAATGGATATAATAATAAAAGCTGTAATTACGAAAATTAACAGAATGCTTTTGGGTTGAATTACAGCACTTTTAAAATTATCAAATTTCATTAAATATAGTATAGCCCTCTAAAAAACTAAATTTAGATTTAAGGAATAGCTATTCCCTTTGTAATTAAACCAACTGCTATTAGAACTATTCTTAATATAACGGTAATCCAATGACAAATTCAATTGGGCAAAATCTCCGATCTCTATTCCACTATTTTTTATTAAGGACAAATTAAAGATTGATTGTTTATCGCTCCTCATTTGATTGAAATCAAAATTTTCCAAATCAGTATAGCTTCCTTGAGAAGGGAAACTACGGTAGTTTAAGTAATATCCACCTTTTATAGAAAAGTCATCAATCATTTGAGTTACTTCAAAAGCAATGCTATTGCCTTCAGTTTTAATCGGGTCATCAAAAATTTCCGATTCTTCCCAAAGAGCAAAATCACCGGAAAGGAATACACTATTAATTTCTCCGAGTATGCTTCTATTGGTAAATTGAAAAGCTGCGCCTGTTTTACTAAATATTGATTGTGCAATTCGGAAATAGGAAGTTAGATGAGAAATCGGAGTTGGTGCTGCGTTGCCATAAAAATAAAAACCATCTTCATCCTCGGTCGGTAAAGCTATTTCGATATTTTCTGCACTATAATTTTTATAATTGAATTTTGTCCCGACTATTAAAGATGTTCCGGTCGATTCAAATCCTCGATTACCTTCATATCCCAATGTAATTGTATAGTTATTCATTGCGGTAAGAAGAGGAAAATCAGTATATGTGTATGCTGAGTGAAGCGAAGAAAAAATATCTACTAATTCAAATCGCTGATTGAAATAACCACCTAATTCATTATAATCAAGAAACTGATAATCGATTTTTGCCATACGTTGTTCTATATAGATTCCAAAATTATTAAGTTCATTATTACGCCAAAGACCTATCTGATGCCAATAAAAATTTCGTTCAGGATTATTATTCAACGCGAAATAAGAACCATTATAGCCAAACTGAAATAATTTGTTATAGTTTTCAAAACCAATTCCATAGTCGGAAATAATATTTTCTTCGGGAATAGGGGAGCGGAATGGATTATCGTTATATTCCTGTCCCGTAGTAATATTAAAATTCCATTGTGCGTTTGATATCGATATTAGTAAGAAGAATGTTATAGCTGTTAATTTTTTCATAGAGTTTTTAAAATCCATTAAATGACAAAAAAGGGATAATGTCAAAGTTATTACCGACATTATCCCAGAAAAATTGTACTTGACAAATTTATTTAATTAATAGTACTCAATTCCAATAAATTAAGTGCTTTCCGAAAGGGGAATTATTTCTTTCCACCTTTTCCTTTGCCTCTTTGTTGCGAACCGGTTCCGTCATTTGTACCAGTTGCATTTCCGGCTCCGTTACCTGTTCCGTCTTGTGGAGCAACGCCTTGATTACCAGTGCCATTACCAGGACCAAATTTACCTTTTGTGCCTTTACCTTTATTTTGTCTTCCTTGACCGGCATTATCATTAATTCCATCTCCATTAAGATCGATAAAAGCTCTTTTTCCTTTTTGGAATTTACTGCCGGTATAATCGGGGTCAACACCATTAGGGATACCATCTCCATCATGGTCAGGTGCATTATCATTAAATCCGTCACCATTAGCATCTACGAAATTAGTGCCATGTGTTTTTGGCGGTTCTGGATTTTCTTGTGCTTGCAAATTTGTGTAAGCAAATATGAGTGCGAATACTGCTGCGAGTGATAATAACTTTTTCATCTTTTTCTCCTTGTTGGTTATTTGTTGTAATTTACTAATACTATATAGATAATCGTGCCAAATATGAAAAGTGCATTTTTAAGCGAAAAAGAAAGATGTAGATCGATTCATGATCTGCAATTCGACAATTTGGGCGAAGCGATTCGACCAATCCCGCCAATATTTTGAAACTTTTTTCCTTTTAACTTTAATAAAGAGTATAATCTTTAATTTCAATGGGGTTATATTTATAAATGATTTTTTGTCTAATGGGTAGATTATGGAATATGAATTTGATGTAGTAATAATTGGAACTGGATTAGCGGGACTCTATACCGGATTTAAAGCAGGGAGAGAACTAAAAATCGCTATAATTACAAAGACTACTTTAGAAGAAAGTAATTCCTTCTGGGCGCAAGGTGGAATCGCCGCCGCATTAGGCGAGGACGATTCAACTGAATTACATTATAAAGATACATTTATTGCAGGGAGAGATTTATGCCGTCCTGAAGCGGTGAGAGTATTGGTGGAAGAAGGACCAAAAAGAGTACAAGAATTAATTGATCTCGGAATGCCGTTCGATAAAGTAGATGGGGAAATTGCTTTTGGATTGGAAGGAGGACATTCGCGAAGAAGAATTTTGCATGCGGGCGGCGGAGCGACAGGAAAAGAGTTAGTCAATTTTACTCTCGGTCTCGTAAAAACCATCCCAAATATAAAAGTTTATGAAAATTGTTTCGCTCATAAAATCATAACGGAAAACTCTTTATGTAAGGGAGTAGCTGTTTATAATAATGTAAATGGTGAGAATATATTCCTTAAAGCCGATTCAGTTGTCATAGCGAGCGGAGGCGCATCTGCTATTTATAGCCGCACTACTAACCCGGAATCCTCAACGGGCGAGGGTGTAACACTTGCTTATGTAGTAGGGGCAGAGATCGAAAGTATGGAATTTGTTCAATTTCATCCGACAGCATTTTATTCTTCTGACGGCAAAACATTTTTAATCAGTGAAGCAGTTCGTGGAGAAGGTGCTTGGTTATTGGATCAAAAAGGAAATCGCTTTTTAGAAAAATATGGAATTACTGAAGTCTCCCCAAGAGATATAGTTTCAAAGGCAATTTTTTCCGAATTAGCTGATTCAAAGGAAAAATTCGTTTATCTAAAAACAGATCATATTAATCACGATCTACTTAAAACACGTTTCGAGAAAATCTATTTAGAAGCACTTAATTTCGGAATCGATATTACGAAAGATCTAATTCCGATAGCTCCTGCGGCTCATTATTCAATCGGTGGAATTAAAACAAATCTAAATGGAGAAACAAATATTGAAAATCTTTATGCGGTAGGAGAAGTTTCTTCAACGGGTATTCACGGTGCAAACAGATTAGCTTCCAATTCACTTCTCGAATGTCTTGTATTTGGAAAGCGCGCTGTTGATTCTATTTTGAAGAAAAAAAATATTTCTAACGAGATTAGTAATAATTCAGCGAATAAGTTTATATTAAGTAAAGAGAACAAAAAATCATATTTATTATTGAAAAATAATATAGCCGATTTGATCTGGAAATACGCTGGTATAGTTAGGTCTAAGGAATCACTTGCCACACTTATAGATGAGCTGAACGATCTTTCTATCATAAATAAATATGCAGATGAATATTATTCCTTTAAGTCTTACAGCCTGATAATGAATGCAAAGATGACAGCAGAGGCAGCATTATTAAGAGAAGAATCGAGAGGGGGGCATTATCGCTCCGATTATCCAAACGAATCCGATGGTTTCAAAAAAACAATTATCCAAAGCAAGAATAATAAAATAAAGTTTGACGAATGAAAATTGATAAAGCAAAAATAAAAAAGATAATTAAGCGCGCTTTGAAAGAAGATATCGCTTCGGGCGATATAACAACAAATGCAATAATAAAAAAGGATGCTAAAGCAATCGGCAGATTTTTAGTTAAGTCTGATGGCGTTATCTGTGGACTCTCGATTGCGAAAATGGTTTTTGAAGAGTTGGATAAAGATATTTCTTTTAAAACATTTTGCAAGGATGGTGATTTCGTTAAAGCAGGCACTATTGCAGCGAAAGTAAAAGGGAGCGAAAGAACACTTCTCACCGGTGAACGCACAGCACTTAATTTTATACAGAGACTTTCGGGTATTGCTTCTATGGTTCATTCTTATTCAGAAAAATTAAAAGGGACAAGCACACAACTGCTTGATACTCGGAAGACAGTACCCGGATTACGGATGCTTGATAAGTATGCTGTTAAAACGGGTGGAGGAAAAAATCATAGAATCGGTTTATTTGATATGGTACTAATCAAAGACAATCATATCAAAGCCGCAGGAAGTATCACGAATGCAATTTCTCTTATCCAGAAAAAATATGGAAATAAATTTATAATAGAAGTAGAAACGAAAAACTTAGATGAAGTAAGAGAAGCTCTTGAAACAAAAGCTGATATTATTATGTTAGATAATATGAATAAGGAAATGATGAAAGAAGCAGTAAAAATAATTAGTAAAAAAGCAAAGACCGAAGCATCAGGGAATATTACGATAGATAACATCGCGGAAGCTGCATCGACAGGTGTTGATTTTATTTCGGTTGGAGCACTTACTCATTCAGTTAAAGCATTAGATATATCAATGAAAATATGAAAGGAAAAAATGACACAAGAAAAAATGATAGAAGTAATTAAAAAACTTAAAAAAGAAAAGAACGCTGTTATACTGGCTCATAATTATCAATTGCCTGAGGTGCAGGATATAGCTGATTTTGTTGGTGATTCATTAGGTCTTTCACAGCAGGCGGAGAAGACTGATGCCGATATAATTGTTTTTTGTGGTGTTCATTTTATGGCGGAGACTGCTTCAATTATATCTCCAAATAAAAAAGTTTTAATTCCCGATTTAGATGCGGGCTGTTCATTAGCTGCATCAATTACGGCAGATGAATTGAGAGAATGGAAAAAAGAAAATCCGGGTGCCCTTGTAGTTTCGTATGTTAATACAACTGCCGCCGTTAAAGCCGAGAGCGATTACTGTGTTACCTCCTCAAATGCAGTACGAGTAGTAGAATCAATCCCAGCAGATAAGCAGATACTTTTTCTGCCTGATAAATTTTTAGGTGGGTACGTAAAGGCAATATCGGGACGCGATATAAAAATTTGGGATGGTGCTTGTCATGTGCATGAAAAAATTGGTGAAGTCGATTTCGATGAATCGAGTAAAGAACATCCGAAAGCGGAATTTCTTATTCATCCGGAATGCGGCTGTTCTTCGTCTTGTATGCTAAAATCGCAAGTGTATTTTGATTGCCCAAGTACGCATATCTATTCTACCGAAGGAATGATTAATCACGTTAAAGAATCGGATTCAAAGGAATTTGTAATAGCCACTGAAACGGGAATATTGCATCGATTGAAAAAGCTGAAACCAGAATCTGATTTCTATCCGATATCTGAATCATCGGTTTGTGAATATATGAAGATGATTACACTCGAAAAAGTTTTTAAATCGCTATTGCTCGAGCAATATGAAGTGAAAGTCGATCCTGAACTTGCCGAGCGTGCCCGTCTTCCGATCGAAAGAATGTTGAAGATTTAGAAGCTATTAATAAGCTGCTTTCTAAATAGCAGCATTATTTAATTCTCTATCAAATGATTTTATAAATTTCTTCTTCTTTTCTTCTTTTATTAAAGCTGTATTTACTAAAATTAATCCATCGACACAGTTTTCAAAAGCCGGATCAATTCCAAAATCTAAAAAAGCTATTCCATTTTCGTCGCATAATTCGGAATAGTGTTTATACAAAATCGGGACTGAAAAACCATATGGTTTTAACATTCCCTTCAAAATTTTATAATCATTTTTAGCTGTTCCTGAATTAAATATTGAATTATAATAATCAATTTTGGCTGAAGTTAAAATCATTCTATTTTTAGAAATAGCATATTGATTGTTGGGAGGGAACCATTTTGAGAAATAAAAAACTATTAATTCTCTTGCACTTTGTGGGTAACTATTACTTATACTTACGCCGCCAAAAAGGTATTGAATAGAACTATTGTTATATAAATAAGCACCGATTCCTTGCCATAAATAATTTAGTGCGTGCGAATTCCAATATTTTTTCTGAATAAAACTCCTTCCGAGTTCGATTGATTTTGGAATATATTCGTTTATAAAATTTTCCGAAAAAGTAAAAAGTGTAGAAGTATAAAATCCTTCAACCCCTTTATTATTTAGGATATTGGAACCATTTCCAATTCTATAAGAGCCGACTATTTCTAAATTTTTATCATCCCATAAGACTAAATGACTATAATGGTCATCAAATGTATCAAGATCTAATCTTTTTCCTGTACCTTCGCCAACTTTCCTAAAAGTTAATTCTCTAAGTCTTGCTATTTCACTTAATACATTTGGAGAATCCCTTTTATTTGTCAAGATAAGTTTCATATCTTCTTTAGTAATTCCAAGAATATCAGATTTATTCAATTCATCTTTCAAAACTTTTTTATCTAGTGGAAGAATAATGTTTTTTTCTGTTAAATATATATTCTTTCCATTTCGCCCTAAAGAATAGACATGTTTCTTAAGTAATTTTGTCTGATAAACATCATTAATTAAAGAAGAGGAAAAAGCTTTGTTTGGAATTAAGTCCCCAACTTTTATATTTATTGTTTTGTTTCTTTTATTAAATAATTCATAAGGTAAAAGAACTATTGAAAATCTCTTATTTATTATTGAGACGATATAAAATAAGATAGAATTCTTTGCCGAAATAAAAACAGGTAAAATTGGAGCATTGAATTTGCGTGCAAAATATATTGCTCCTTTATGCCATTTAGAATCGGCTATAGTAAACCATTTTAAACGAGAAACTTCTGCAGCCGGAAATATAATAAGTGGCGAATCATTTCCTAAATGCTTTAAAATTAATTCTATACTTGTTTTTTGGAATGATTTTGAATCTAATTTAAGAGGAATTAGTAAGGGTCTGAGTTCCTCAATACTATAAAGTAATTCGTTAGCTAATATTTTTACATCGTTTCTAACATCTAAGACAGCCTTAAGCAAGGATAGCCCATCAAGACTACCAATTGGATGATTAGAAACGATAATGAACTTACCTTCGGCAGGAATTTTCTGGATATCTTTATTTGAAATAGTGAATGTGAAATTAAGGTAGTCGAAAAATTCATTTATAAAATTCTTTGCATCAAGATGTGAATTTTGGACTATAAATGAATTTAATCTATCAATAAATAATACACGTTTTAAAATCTTGGTTAATAATAGATACTTAATTGACAGTTTTGTATCGGGTAAAATATTATACTTTTCTTTAAGGATTTTGTTAATATCTATCATTTTTTAATGCTCTAATAGTTTTGATAATAAATTTAGAACATAATAATTGATTTTAGATTATTAGATAATGAAGAAATCATTAAATAATTGTTAAGACGAGAAGAAACATTTTTGATTGGTTTCGGTACAAGAAATAAAAAAAAAGTGTACTTTTACATTCAAATTATTGTAATTATTTAGCACGTGGAATAAAATGCTCCAGATTAAAGAAGTTGAAACAAAGAAAGAATTTAACCAATTCGTAAAACTCCCTTATAAAATTCATGCGAATCACGAAAATTGGGTACCTCCATTATTATTAGATGAAAAAATGTTTTTTGATAAAAATGTTAATCCGTCTTTTAAGAACGATAAGACTATTTTGTTAATTGCCTATAAAGATAATGTACCAGTGGGCAGGATAATGGGAATCATTAAAAAGTCTGGTAATAAAGATACCGCCGCTCGTTTCGGATTTATGGAGACCTACGATGACTTAGAAGTATATAATGCGCTTATGGAAAAAATCGAAGAGTGGGTTAAATCCAATGGATATAATAAAATTATCGGTCCTTATGGATTTTCGGATCAAGACCCCGAAGGTTATATAATCGAAGGTTATGAGTATGAAGTTACGGTAGCAACGAATTATAATTTCCCTTGGGTAATTGAGTACCTTGAGAAAAGGGGATATACTAAAGAGATTGATTATGTTGTTTATCAGATTGATGTGAATAAACCAATCCCTGAAATTTTTCAGAAAATAAATGATAGATTAATTGAGAGAGGCGAATACGCTTTTCTTGAGTTCAAAAAGAAAAAGGAATTAAAACCATACGCAGATAAGATGATGGAAGTAATGAACGAAACCTATGTTCATCTTTTTGGGTATGAGGCTCTTGATGAGGCAGAATCAAAATTTTTGATTAAACGATTTTGGGATTTAATCGATCCTCGTTTCATTAAGGCAGTCGCAAAAGATGGAGATTTTTGTGGATTTTTAATTAGCATTCCGAACTTAAGCGAAGGATTTAAAAAGGCAAAAGGTCGATTGCTTCCATTCGGAATATTTCATCTTCTTAAAGCAGGCAATAATTCAACTCAATGCGATCTCTTGATTGCAGGAGCTCGTGATAAATATAAAAACAAAGGATTAGACGTTTGGGGAATGGTATCGATTATTAAAGAATCGAAAAAAGCCGGATATAAATATATAGATAGCCATCATGAACTCGAAACAAATTATAAAGTGCGTGCCGAGATGGAAAAATTCGGTGGGAAGGAGATCAAAAAATTTAGAGTTTACCAAAAAGAATTGTTATAATAATAGCACTTGTCTGATTTTACTTGTATATTAATGCGATTGGAATTAAGCAAAATTAGCCCTCTTAAAAGATGGGTAATTTTTTATATAATAATAAGACACAAAGTGTCATTAAAAGGAAGTAGATGGAATTAATTATCCCAACCGGGAACTCGGACGCAAAAGAAACTCAAACAAAGATTGAAGTTCTCAATCACTTAGAAGATAAAGTTGAACTTTGGATAGAAGATCACGTTAATAAAAGAAGATTATGGCTATCGAGCGACTACCTACCGGCAGATGAATTCATGGATGATGAGAAAGAGGGGATTTATACCCGCCTTAGGGAGCGCGTGAGGGGTCTCAAAGACGCTGTGAGAGTTGCCGTAGCTGTAAATCTACTTACCGAAGAAGGACTGCCTCATTTCCATCATATTATTGCCAAACATCTCGGGGATGATAGTTTCTGGTCTAAATGGAATAATATGTGGACGGCGGAAGAAGACCGCCACGGAGCAATCCTAAGAGATTATGTTCGTGACGGGCGGCTTTTTAATTTCCGTGAAATTGAATTAATGCAATTTCATTATCTTGAATCGGGTTTTAATCCCGATTGGGATAAAGACCCATATAAAGTTTTTGTTTATACCACATTGCAAGAGCGTGCTACTCAGTTTTCTCATCGCAATACAGGGTTAATGGCTGGAGATGAGGAACCAATGCTTAAAGGTATCCTTAGCAGCATAGCCGCCGATGAAGCGAAACATTTTACTTTCTATAGAAATGTATTTAAAGAAATTCTATCGCTCGATCCCAATCGTGCAATGATCTCCGCACTTTCAATTATGCCCGGAATCGATATGCCGGGTCTCTCGATGCCGAACTTCCGTGAGATGGCGGATATAATTCGCCGCGTAGGTATTTACACTCCTTGGCATTATAAAACGATTGTAGAAGAAGCAATTAAGTTTTGGAATATAGAACTTGTAACAGGACTTAACGAAGCCGCCTCCAAGGCGCAGGAAAAAATTCTCAACATTCCAAATCGGTTAGAAAAGATTGCTCAATTCATCGAGCAAAAATCGAAAGCTAAGAGCTTTTCCTTCGGATTTATTTATGATAGGGTATTATCGTTCGATTAATTCGCACTCTTTTTATTGACGCATTATTCAATAATAATTTATATTTTTTATATTAGGTTTTGTTAGATAACTAAATCCCAAGTTTTACTATGGGGTAAATATGAGACGGGTGCTGCTTTATTTTTTTCTCATTCCAACAATTATTTTTTCTCAATGGACTTGGATTAATCCTTCCACCACTAGTAACACAATTTTAAAAATCAGACCAATCAGCGAATCAGAAATCATAGCAATCGGTAGTCGTGGATTGATTTTACGATCAACAGATAAAGGCGATACTTGGCAAAAAATCGATTCTAAAACAAATGCTGAATATTATGCGATGAGTATCGTTAATCCCAATACCGCATGGTTATTAGGGAATAATTATGCTACGGATAGAAACACTATTTTAAAAACCTCCGACAAAGGAAAATCTTGGGAAGTTGCCGCGGAAATTAATAGTAATCCTACCTGCAATTGGGATAATGAAGAACTATATAAAATTAATTTTGTAAATGAAAAAATTGGTTTTATATGCGGCAGAAATCGAGTAGGAGATGTATCCTATGGCAGAATTTATAAATCAATTGATGGCGGATATAATTGGAGCTTAATATTTGATGAACCCGATTTTTATATTCACAATATGAGTTAGTTAAATGAAAATAGAGGTTGGTTTCGGAATGGTGCTTCTATATATGAGACAAAAAACGGGGGCGAAAGTTTTACCAAGATCGAATCAACTGGATTAGAAGCTGTTGATGAAAGTGGTCTGATATTTTTCGATGAACTAAATGGCATTTGCTCCGGATTTCCATCAAAGCTTACAAAGGATGGAGGGAAGACTTGGCATTCCGATATAAAGTATGATGATTATAATGAAGGTGCTAATTCACTTTTTTCGAGTGACTTTTATTTTAGTGATAAAAATAATGGCTGTATAATGTATGATCAAATGACACAACGTTTTCTTGTAACGTCCGATGGGGGAAATACGTGGATAAATAAAGGTTATCCCGAATATAATAATGCTTCTTCGCAATCAAGTATTTACAACAATCTTAGAACTGCATTTATATATCCTAATAGTGAAGCATTAGTTGCCGGCTACAAAGGGGATATTTATAAATATACAAATGATTTTCAATCGATAGATTATAAAGTTGATTATATCACAAGGAAAGATTTAACTGCAATAAAATTTATTGACGAAAAAAACGGATGGATATCGGGTTATAATACTATTCTTACGACCAATGATAAGGGTGTTACTTGGGATACTATACCACAACCAATTAGATTTGAAGATATTCATTTTTTTAATACCTAAAATGGGATTGGAGTAGGAAGAACAACCTATTTTGTCGGATCCGCTAAAGCTAATTCTTTAGGTACAGCGATGTTCTTTAAAACGACTGACGGCTGTAAGACTTTCTCAAAAACTATTATTGAAAATGCTTTTGTAGATTTAACGAATATCTTTTTTACTTCTAAAAATGTTGGATATGCAGCAGGTGGATATTATTTATATAAGACTACTGATGCAGGTAATTCATGGACAAATATTTATACAAATTTTGGTGATATTTTTGATATCTATTTTATTAATGATAGTATTGGGTGGATTTTGTGCCAGTTTGGAAATGTTAAGAAGACTACAGATGGCGGGCTTACGTGGAAGAATCAAACTGGTGAAGAAAATGGTCTCGGAATGGCTGATCACTATATCGATACTTTTTGTTTTATAAATGATAGCACTGCTATTGGAATTGGCTGGTGGGGTTATATTATTAGAACAGATAATGCAGGCGGGATAACTGAAGTGAATTACGAAAACCCTATTACGTATGAATATACGCTTAAACAAAATTATCCCAATCCATTTAATCCTACTACTGAAATTATGTTTACACTACCTAGAAGTGGGCATGTATCACTCAAAGTATATGATCTACTTGGCAGAGAAGTGGTAACTTTAGTCAATAAAGAACTTAGTGGTGGAAGCCACAAAATAATTTTTGATGCAAGCAATTTATCGAGCGGGATCTATTTTTATAGATTGCAAAATGGAAATTATAGCCAAACAAAGAAGATGATTCTGGTCAAATAATAAAAACCCCCGCTAAAAATATTAACGGGGGTGTTAAAACTATAACAATCCTTTACGCTTTAATAACGGTTCAACCTTAGGTTCAGCACCACGGAAATTTTTGTATAATGTCATTGCTTCATCGCTTCCGCCTTTTGATAATACATTCTCGCGAAATGATTTTGCAATTACAGGATTAAATAAATTCCCTGATTCCTTAAATGCTTCAAACGCATCCGCATCCAAAACCTCTGCCCATAAATAACTATAATAACCGGAAGAATAACCACCCGAGAAAACATGTGAGAAATATGGACTTCTGTATCTAACCACGATTTCAGGTATCATACCAATTTTATCTAATGCATCTTTTTCAAACTTAGCGGCATCAATTTTATTCGTATCGGTCAATGTATGATAATCCAAATCAAGAATTGCTGCGGATAGATATTCAACCGTCTCAAATCCTTTATTGAAATATTCTGAGTTTTCTAATTTAGCAATCAGTTCATCAGGAATTACTTCACCTGTTTTATAATGCTTCGCATAAGTTCTTAGAACTTCCGGTGCAGTTGCCCAATTCTCCATTATTTGAGAAGGAAGCTCAACGAAATCTCTCGGTACTCCGCCAACGGATGGATAAGTATAATCAGCCAATAAAGAATGAAGACCATGACCAAATTCATGGAATAAAGTTTGAACTTCATCTAGACTTAATAATGCAGGTTGATCACCTGCCGGTTTTGAAAAATTACCGCAATTAATAATAACCGGAGTGATCTTTTTTCCATTAACTTTTTTCTGACTTCTAAATGAACTTGACCAAGCACCCGCACGTTTGCTTTCACGTGGGAAATAATCAGCGAAGAAAATTCCGATATGAGTACCGTCTGCTTCTTTTACTTCAAAAGTTTTTACGTCAGTGTCATAAACAGGAATATCATTTCTTTCGGTTACGGTAATGCCATACAGCTTATGTGCGGTATCGAATACACCTGCAATTACATTTTCTAATTTGAAATAAGGACGGAGCATCTCTTCATCTAAATCATATTTAGCTTTCTTAACTTTCTCAGCATAATACCACCAGTCCCAAGCTTCGAGTTTAAAATTTTTTCCTTCTGCATTCACTAATTTTTGCATTTCGGCGACTTCATTTTTTGCCATTTCGAGAGCCGGGTCCCAAATCTTTTTCATAAAGTCATAAACTTTATCGGGAGTTTTTGCCATATTCTCTTCTAATATAAAATCAGCGTGTGATTTATACCCGAGAAGATTTGCTTTTTGGATTCGCAGTGAAACAATCTGTGCAATTATATCTTTGTTATCGAATTGATTATTGTTATCAGCACGATTGATATAACCTTTAAAAATCTTTTCGCGTAATTCTCTATTCTCAGCATATTGAAGAAATGGAATAAAACTAGGTTTCTGAAGAGTGAATAACCATTTACCTTCTTTTCCTTTTCTTTTGGCTGCATCTGCGGCACCTGCAATAACTGTCTCAGGCAGGCCGGCCAAATCGTTTTTGTTATCGATTACCATTTCAAAAGAGTTGGTTTCTTTCAAAACATTCTCGCCATATCGTAATGAAAGCATCGAAAGCTGTTCATTCAATTTGCGAAGTTTATTTTTATCTGTTTCGTTAAGATTAGCACCGCGTCTAACGAAATTTTTATAATAATTTTTTAAGGACATCATCTGTTCGGTCGTTAATCCGAGGGATTCCCTTTTATCATAAAGTGTTTTAATTTTTTCAAAAAGCACAGGATTAAGATTTACATCATCATAATGCTTTGAGAGAAGAGGGGAAAGTTCTTTAGAAATTTTCTGCATCTCCTCATTAGTATTAGATCCATTTAAATTGCCAAATACACTTCCTACCTTATTTAAAAGTTCACCTGCGTTATCAAGTGCTTCGAGAGTGTTCTTAAAAGTAGGAGCATCTTTAGAATCCACAATCGATTTAATTTCCGCATCATGTTGTTTAATTCCCTCTAAATAAGCTGGCATATAGTGTTCTGTCTTAATTAAATTGAACGGGGGAGTTTTATAAGGTGTGCTCCATTCCATAAAAAACGGATTTGTCAATTTTTCTTCTCCTGTTTGACTGAATACCACGATAAATGGTATTAATAATAAAACTGCAATTCTTTTTAACATTCCTTTCCTCTATTTGATTTAAATAATGTCGTTAATACAAAGATAAGTGAAATGGAGATAAAAATAACCGATTTAAGACGATTTAGAGCAAAAAAAAGCCGTCTTGTGATTAAGACGGCTCTCTTATTAATTTATGTGGTTGTTGCTTTGCCAAGATTATATCTTTTTCTTTCATTTGTATCGAGATATAATTTGCGTAGCCGAATTGATTTAGGAGTAACTTCCACGATTTCATCATCCTGAATATATTCCAATGCTTCTTCTAAAGTAAAAAGAATCGGGGGAGTAATTTTAACAGCTTTATCAGAACCGGATGCGCGCATATTAGATAGTTTTTTACCGCGTTGAATATTTACTTCCACATCCATATCTTTATTATGCTCACCTATAATCTGTCCTTTATAAACAATATCTCCGGGTGTAATAAAGAATTTACCTCTATCCTGAAGAGAATCGATAGAATAGGCAGTAGATGGACCCGTTTCCATAGAAATGATTACTCCGGTATTAGTTTTATTAATAGCACCTTTAAAATATTCATATTGAAAAAAGCGATGATGCATTATAGCTTCGCCCGAGGTAGAAGTAAGCATCTTAGTTCTTAAACCCATTAATCCTCTTGCCGGGATATGAAATTCAAGTTTCTGAAGATTACCTTTATTTTCCATTTTAGTTAATTCGCCGCGTCTTGCTCCAACAAGTTCAATTACCTTACCTGCAAACTCTGAAGGTACATCAACTACTAATACTTCAATTGGCTCTGCTTTTTTACCATTAATTTCTTTATAGATTACCTTTGGTTCACGTACCTGTAATTCGAATCCCTCACGTCTCATATTTTCAATTAAAATGGAAAGATGAAGAATACCTCTACCCGAAACTTTGAAAGCATCGGGAGAACTTGTCTCTGCAACACCAAGTGCAACGTTATGCTCAAGTTCTTTGAATAAGCGATCTCTTAACTGGCGAGATGTAACGTACTTTCCCTCTTTACCATAAAATGGGGAGTTATTAACCATAAAGGTCATGCTAATTGTCGGTTCATCAATAGAAATAATCGGAAGCGGTTCAGGATTTTCTGAATCCGCAATCGTATCTCCAATATCAATATCTTCAATTCCTACTATTGCACAAATATCTCCGCAGGGAACTTCTTGAACTTCTGTCCTTACTAAACCATCGAATACGAAAAGTTGTTTAATATTTATAGGGTGAACTGAACCATCTCTTTTAATAATAGAATTCTTGTCTGCTTTATTTAATGCACCTCTATAAACTCTACCGATACCAATTCTGCCTACATAGTCATTATAATCGAGTGATGTTACTTGAATTTGAAGTGTCCCTTCAGGCATTGGTGGTGGTGGAATTCGTTCTAATATTGTATCAAGGAGTGGAACTAAATTTTCTCTTGGGTCTTTAAGGTCTTTTACTGCCCAGCCACTTCTTCCGCTTGCATAAATCACTGGGAAATCGAGCTGATCTTCATCGGCATCCAAATCAATAAAGAGATCATAAATTTCATCTAATACTTCTTCTGGTCGGTTATCGGGTCTATCTACTTTATTGATTATTACGATTGGCTTAAGCTGAAGAGCGAGAGCTTTTTCAAGAACAAACCGTGTTTGCGGCATAGGTCCTTCAAAAGAATCTACTAAAAGAAGAACTCCATCAGCCATTTTAAGTACTCGTTCTACTTCACCACCGAAATCGGCGTGACCGGGTGTATCGATAACATTTAT
>JALNXG010000023.1 GCA_023230485.1 Melioribacteraceae bacterium | reverse complement strand
TACTGATGGAAATCTTGCTACTCATCTTAAAATGCTCCAAAAGGTATGTTTTATAAATGACAAAAAATCTTTCATCAATAATAAACCTAATACTAAATATTTTTTAACTGAAAAAGGTAAGAAAGCATTTAATAATCATCTAATTACTTTAGAAAAATTTCTTAATTCACTAAAATAATTATATGGACACTCAATCAAATAAAATAAAATTGCAAAACCTTATTTCGCTACTAATAATTTTCTTCGGCTTTTTATTATTAGTGTTAAATATAACGTTTGAAAGCGAACCGGGTGCAGTACCTTTATTTATAGTAATTGTAGGTACAGGATATTATTTATATATTAAAAAAAGAGGAAATATGTTAAGCGAATTATCAACGATAATTAAAAAACCTATAAGTATATTACAGTACGCCTTAAGCACTGCCTTACTATCCGCATTATTACTCATTATTCCTTTAACTGCCAAAATAATTTCGGACGAAATGAAATGGAGCATTTTTGATTTTTTCGCTGCATGGAGTCTAATTTTTACAGCGAGTTTTACATATAGACTGGCTTCAAAAAATGTGAACAATATCACTTATAAAGCAGCGATTGCGCTTTCAGTATTTTCAGGTCTTTTTCTAATCTGGTCTAACCTTGCGGTTGGATTAATAGGAAATGAAAATAATCCGATTAATTGGGTATATCCGGGAGTCCTCGCAATCGGCACTTTAGGTGCCATTGTTACTCGCCTTCAACCTCGCGGTATGGCAATAGTATTGTTTATAATGGCTTTTTCTCATTTAATAATTTCGGCCTTAGCTCTTATTGCAGGTATGCAATACGCTCCCGAAAGTTCGGTGACCGAAATATTAGCCGTGAATGGTTTTTTCGCATTTCTTTGGACTGCATCGGGACTGTTATTTCTCAATACTGTAAAAGAGGATGCTAATTCTAAAGTTTAAATAGAGTTATTAAAGAGATTTATAAATAATAAAAAAGCCTAAAATTATATTTAGGCTTTTTATCATCTACTTGTGCTTCATTAACTTCTTCTGAGACTCACTCTCTATTTATTCTCTTTTACTTGAACGACAGGTGTAGTTCTCTATTAATTGAATAATTTTCCCTGTTATTTTAGGTCATATTATTTTCCATAGGTATCTCCATTATAAGAAATTCCGAATCGTTATTCGCTTTAAGAATTATACTTTCTGTATCTCTTATTCCCAATCCATCACGTGCATTTAATTCTTGTTCGTCCACAGAAATATCTCCGCTTATAACAAAAACGTAAATACCATTTTCTTTGGATTTACGGTTATATTTCACTTCAATATTCTTATCAAATTTTCCCAGATGGAACCAAGCATTTTGATATATCCATACACCTTCATCATCCTCATTAGGCGAGAGGATTTGTTGTAGTTTATTATGCCGATCTTCTTGACTCAATGTAATCTGATCGTAACGAGGGATTACATCTCTTTTATTTGGAAAGACCCATATCTGTAATAATTTAGTGCGCTTATCGCTATTACTATTAAATTCACTGTGTGTGATACCTTTGCCGGCACTCATTACCTGTACATCTCCATATCTTATTACACTCGCATTTCCCATATTATCCTTATGCGCGAGATCACCTTCCAGTGGAATAGTTATAATCTCCATATTATCATGAGGATGAGTACCAAATCCCATACCCGCTTCAATAGTATCATCATTTAATACACGTAAGGTGCCAAAATGAACTCGCTCCGGATCGTAATATTTTGCGAAACTAAATGTATGATATGAATCCAGCCATCCATGATTTGCATACCCTCGAGTTTCGGCTTTATGTAAAATTTTATTTCCCATTTTACCATTCCTATTTTTAATTTTTTTAAATTCATTTGATTCTCTATATCAGTATCATTCATTCTCATTTTAAGTTAGGAAAGAAATGTTTCCTTCTCTCTTTAAAACTCTAATAAATAGCTCTATACTGTTTCAGATAATTGTTTTACGAATTGAATTTCAGCGCTAATTTTCACTTCATCATCTACTAAAACTCAGCCGGTTTCTAAAGCTGCATTCTATGCTAAACCCCATTTATTTCTCCATATTTTGTTCTTTAAATATTAAATTTTTCTAATATTTTTATATATAAAAATACGAAGCTCATTAGCAGATTGCATTCACATAGGTTAATAAATAAAAACAAGACAATCCAGGAGTTATCTTTTAATAGATAACTCTTTGCGGATACGACTAAGAGATTGAGGGGTAATCCCAAGATAGGAAGCAATCTGATTTTGAGGAATGCGCTGTACTATTTCCGGATAAGTGTCAATAAATTTTAGGTATCGATCTTCTGCTAACGTACCAATCAGATCTGATATTCTCCTTAATGATGCACTATTTGTTTTTTCTAATAAAATTCTAAAATATTGTTCACATCTTGGTATTGTATTGCAAAGAATTTCGTATGATTTTTTTTCTATTAAGAGTAGTTCCGAATCTTCTATTGCATCAATATTATTTGCCGCCGGATTGCCTGTCAAGAAACTCTGAAGATCGGAGATCCACCATCCTTCCAAGGCAAATTGTATAATATGCTCTTCCGCTTTATCGTTTGTTGAATAACAACGAAGTGCCCCATTAGATACAAATGCTAAGGACTTACAAACATCTCTCTCCTGAAGAAGATATTGCCTCTTTCTAATTTTTTTCGAAACAAAATATGTTTTTGCAAGAGTAAATTCTTCTTCAGTAATATTCACTCTTTCCTGCATGTGCTTTTTTAATCTCGTAAACATATTATAGTTATATCTCTTCTTTTAAGATAATTAATCTTTTTTAATAGGGAGAGAAAAATAGAAAGCAGCACCTATACCTAACTCCCCTTCAGCCCATATTTTACCTAAATGCTTGTGAATTATTCGTTGTATATTTGCCAATCCTATTCCATTACCTTCAAATTCTTCAGTAGAATGCAATCTTTGAAATACACCAAATAGCTTCTCGGAGTATCTCATATCAAAGCCCACACCATTATCTTTGATATAAAATACTATATAATCTTTTTCATTATAATAACCAATCTCAATAGTAGTAGTCGAATTATTACGTGTAAATTTAATTGCATTACTTAAAAAATTTATCCATACTAATTTAATTAAAGATCTATCAGCAAATACAGAAGGAAGCTCCTCTACTATTAAACTAATTTTTCTTTCGGTAATCTGTTCTTGGAATATCTGAAATGCTTCTTCGAGAAGTTTTTTCATATTGAATTCTGTTTTTTTTATTTCAATTCTTCCTGTTCTCGAAAATTCTAAAAGATTATTTATTAATTCATTCATTTGATGAGTTGAATCTGCAATATTTGATAAATACTCTTTTCCTTTATCTGGCAATAATTCATTGAATTTTTTTGATAATAATTCGACATATCCGCTAATATGCCGAAGTGGTGCTCTGAGATCGTGCGAGACTGAATAGCTGAAACTTTCCAATTCTTTATTCGCGTTCTCCAATTCTGCAGTTCTTAATGATACCCTTACTTCTAATTCATCCAATAAATTTACATTCTGAATTGCTATCGAAGCAGCATCGGCTAAAGTCTGTAATAGCTGAATTTCTCTTTGGTTTGGAGTATAGTTTTGACTCCAATAAATACCAATAGCAGCTATTGGTTCAATTATATTTACAGGAACGATTGCTAAGCTTTTGACGTAAGTTGGTTTGTACATTTCAACCAGAATTCTATCATCAAAATATATATCATTTATAATAGCATGTTGCTTATTCAACATAGCCCATCCGCAGATGCAAGAATTGATTGGGAAAGATTTCCCTTTCCATAAGGGTTCAATAGAATCCTCATCAGCGTAGTAGCAATATTCTCCTTTTCTAAGAACAATTGTAGCCCCGTCAGCCCCAGTAAGTTTGCGTGCCGAAATGGATACTATTTTTTGTACTTCATCTAGCGTATGAGCAGAAGATAATTCCTTTATCGAATTTATTAAAAGATAAAGACGATTATTTAAGTATTTGATTTCGGATTCAGCTTTTATTCTAACTGTTATATCATTTGAAACACTACCTACCGCATAAACATTTCCTTGAGAATCAATTAAAGGAAATTTCTCGGTTAAATAATAGTGGACTCCATCAGATTCAATATTTTCTTCCTCGAAGCTTAAAGTCTTTTTTGATTCAATAACTGCAATATCATTTTTTCTATTCTGATCTGCAATCGATGGAAACATAAATTCATCGCGTTTTTTTCCTATAAATTCCGTTTCCCCATTCTTAAATAAAGAAAGAAATTTTTTATTTACATGATTACATTTGCCTTCTATATCGAATACATAAATAACTACGGGACTAAAATCGATTATATCTTGCAAAAGTTGTTTATTATGGAAAAGTTCTTGTTCTGCCTTTTTCCTTTCAGCTATATCTCTAATATTTGCCTGAAATACATAATCGAGATTATATAAATTTCTCATTAGATTAACACTAATCTCAACCGGAATTTGAATTCCTGATTTAGAAACTAATGTTGCTTCAAAAGGAAAAACATCTTCTCCATTTATTAATTTTTTTATTCTAATTGAAGAGATTGCCGAATCTTCATCAGGGAATAAAATAGAAAATGAAAAATTCATTGCTTCCTTTTCAGAATATTGGCTTATTCTAATTAGCTCATTATTGATTGAAAGTATTTTTTTGTCTTCTGAGAAGATTATTATTCCATCTCTAGATAAATCAAAAAATGATCTATATCTTGTTTCAGTCTCTTTTAATTTTTCATCAGCCAGTTTACGACTTGTAATATCTTCAGCGGCAGACCATATATATTTTTCACCATTTCTTTCTATTATAAGTCCTCGAAGAATTACATTAATTAGAGATCCGTTCTTATGTTTATATTCTTTTTCATAAGGTCCATAAAAACCGTCACTTTTTAATTTCTCCAATAGCATTAATTCTTTTTCAATATATGATTTTGGGGTTAAATCCCAATATGTGAGATTTAGCGTTTCATCTATTGACCGACCTATAATATTTGCAAATGAATCATTTACATCAACAAGCTTTCCATCCATTTTACATAGGGCTAGACCAATAGGTGATTTGTTGAATAAAAGTCGATTATAATTTTCCGATTCTTTTAATAATTCAAGCGTAGCTTTTCTTTCTGATATTTCACTTTCTAATTGGCTGTTCTTGGTCGTTACTTTATTTTCGAATCTTCTTATTAGTAAATAAATAAGGAGTGTACTAGAGAGTACAAAAAACCAACCTTTAATAATAGATATAGAAGTATATGCAGAAGAGCTTAAATTCAGACTTTCAACAAAGCTATCCGTTAAAAGAATCCAAAGAGATCCAAAAATAAAATAAATAGTTGCAATTAAGAATGCATACTGGATAAAAGGATGCCGCCGTAAATATGCCATAAATAACCTGTCGATATTAATCTAATTATACTTTATGACGGCATAAAAAGCAACTATTATTTATACATAAGAGATTACTGTTTATAAACGAATCCTTCCTTGCCAAAATTAATGAGACAAAAACTGGTAATTAATGTAACTCACAAATGCGAGTAAAGGAGCATATTAAAATGATGCAATCACGGAATGGGGAGTCTCATCAGAAAATAGAAACGGAAGCAGCCAACTCACGATGAAGCTTTATCCATTACCGAAAACTTAATCAATAAATACAAGGGTGATCCTTTAGTAAGTGTTTCGATTTCTGCTCATTCTCCATACAGTTGTTCACAAGAAAATCTCCAAAAAGTAAAAACTCTATTTGATAAATATAACGTCCCGATACATATTCACCTCTCGGAAACTCAAAAGGAAGTGAATGATATGCTATACGCACGGAACATGAGACCTCCTCAATTTATTAATGAAATCGGCTTATTAACCGAGAAAACTATTTCGGTACATTGTATTAGTTTAGATTCTACTGATGTAAATTTGCTCGCCGAAAAAACGTGGGCGTGGCTCATTGCCCAACTAGCAATATGAAATTAGCCGAAATGGTAAAATTGTAATGAAAGACCGAGTACTGCAAACACTTGATAAGAAAAAGGTGATCGAAGATGCCAATAAATGGGCGGATAAATTAAAAACAGATTTAGCAGAATATAATTATACAAATTCAATTCTTTCGTCATTCCATTTATCGCAAAATTACCCAAATCCATTTAACTCAAATACTATAATTAAATATAATGTACTTGAAGAGAGTTTCGTCGAACTGAAAATATATGATATACTTGGAAGAGTAGTCTCAACTCTTATAAGCAAACAAATAATACCCGGTAATTATGAAGTAAAATTTGATGGGACGAATTTTCCAAGTGGAATTTATTTTTGTAGCATGACTGCCGGAGAATATCCCCAAACAATAAAACTTATTTTACTGAAATAGAGCAATACCACGAAATTATATTGCTCTATTTCAACAGTATTAACTTCTTGCTCGCAGTGTAATTACCTGCAGAAAGAGTATAGTAATATATTCCACTCGGATATGATTTTGCATCCCAACTGACTGAGTGCAATCCACCTTCGATCGTGTGATTGATTAATTCCACCACATTTTCTCCGAGTGAATTATAGATCGTTAGCTTAACACTCTCTTCATAAGGGAGCGCAAATTTAATTATTGTAGAGGGATTGAATGGATTGGGATAGTTTTGGAGAAGTGTGAAATTATTCGGCTTATTATTCTCTCCTTCTATATCAGTCTTAATATCATAGGTAACAACTAACTCCAACCGATTAATATCCCCATTCGTAAAAGTGTATGAACTATTGCCCGAAAGATTTTGATTAATAAATATACCACCAAAGGGGTCTTTCAAAACGGCAGTAATTTCATTTGGGAAAGTCCATTCAATTATTACACTAGTTCCTTTTCCTCTCTGAATTAAAATTTCATAAGTGAGAACTGCATTAAAAGGAGGATTTGTACAATATCTATAATCGCGTGTTGAATATTGGTAAGCTGAAGTAGGGAGCTTTAGCCGCACATCTAAAATTTCATTAGGTGGAAGTGGAGGGAGGTCTGCTTCATTAAGAGATGCATCTATTCCATCGGTTGCAGAAGGATCGAGCCCGATATATAATTGCTGATAAGCACCGTGATTATTACTAACCTTTATCGGTATAGAAATAAGTTGAGCGAACGATGCGCTCGTAATAACAAAGAAGAGAAGTATAAAAGTACGGGTCGTAATGCGCCACATTTTATCCCACCAATAACTTTTTATTTGAGACTATATTATACCATAATATTTTAAAGGAATAAACTTCATTCTCCTTAGTCTAAGGAAGATATTATTTTTATACACGCATAGCCTCTTTAAAGTTTTCTGTTACTACTCTTCCATCAAATAAATGGATGATTCTATTTCCATATTCTGCATAAGTTGAAGAGTGAGTAACCATAAGAACAGTTGTCCCCTTGAACAAATATCCAGTACTATTGCAAGATAGAGCCAGCCTTCTTCTCTCATAAATACCTTATATCTAATACCCATATTTTGTTGATTTCTTCTACCCTAAAATTCCGGCTCGACAAATTCGCAAACTTACTTTCGTTTTCAAATACTTATGACATCCGCTTCTTGATACTTCCAGTACTTCGCACATCTTCCCAAGTCTGAAATCTGTTTATTGGGCACAATTCAGAATTATTTGGTTTGAATAACTATAGATTTTATGAGCAATTTAAAATAATTAATTGTATTTATGGAAGAAGAAAAAAAACCATTCCGTGAAACTATTTGCTATGTATCAATTTTAAGCGTGTTCTATGAGAGGCTCCTAATTTATTTTAAGCGTATAAGATACTTTGGATAATTAGTGATTATTAAATATATACAAGTCTGTAATTGGAGTTCAAATGAAACTCTTATTCAAAACATTAGCAATAGTTCTATTTGCAACATCAATTAGTTATTCCTGGGATTTTAATGAGCACAAAGAACTTGGTGATGCCGCCTTTTCTAAACTAATTAAAAAACTGATCGAATCAGGATACTTCAAAAATTCATCCGAATCATCCATCTTTCTCGAAAAATTTTTACAAATGAAATACGATTCGAAGATGAAAAACCCCTATTTCTTTAATCTCTCTCATGAAGACAACATCATTACTTATGGAACTCTTAATGGATTATCTGGTGATCATACCGATAACCCTCTTAACCTGAATGAGTTTTTGAGATACCGCTCCTCAGTGCTTAATAGAATTGTAAAATTGCAGAGTGATTACTCCTCGAAATATGAAACGGGTGCCGCTAATATGGATGTACTAAGCAAAGATTTTAAGTATCTTTTGCTCGCTCTTACTGATTTATCGCACTTTCATGATTATGGCACACCATTCTTAAAACAACTAGCGGAATTCGATAAGAAACTTATCATTAAATTAGAAACCCCCTCCGCTGCCGATACAGTTATGAGCGAATTGAAACATACAAATTCCATCAACAAATATACTTCATTACATACTTTTGCAATTTACCTTGCTGAAAAAGCAGGAACATATCTTGCCAACGATGTAGAAAAATCCAAATTGTTTATGTACTACGCAATAATATTTAATTCTTATGCAGATCATTTTTTGGGAGATAGTTTCGTATCAGGGCACATGGTTGTAAACCGTTCAATACTTAGTGGTGCAATTAATAACAGAGCATTACATGATTTTTATAATGAGGAAGGAGTCCACGTTGCGAATCTTAGAGGTGAAACATGGAGACAGTATGGCGATGGTTCATTAAATAACCGATTTTCCTTTTGGAAGACAACATCAGATTATTCGGACATAATTTATACTGAGAATTCGTTAGACACAGAAAGAATTATTGATGCCATTGAAGAATCAATTGGAGATTTATTCTATGCATTTAAATTAGCATCCGAAGATATAAACCGTAAACAAATATTTGACCGAATACCTGATGACAAAATGACAGTTGGAAAATTCTTTATCTCTGAATACAAATCACTTACGTATATCCCAATACCATTCAACACTGACATGAGAGAATTTAATTTACCTTATAATAACATTGATGAGATAAAAAAAAATACTTCGCTTCTTACTAACTGGAGTTTTGTTCGCAGCAGAGTTGCTAATTCAATCTCTCTCGGATTTAGTAATCCTACGCAAAAAACCAATTGGCACGAATATGATTTAAGAATAGTTTTCGGCTCAGAAATCTATTCTTATAATTATAATTATGACGGGACAAAAGCTTGGAACATGGATTACTGGTTCGGAACAACGGCTTCATTTGCATTACTAAAAGCCAAGGAACAAAATGTTTGGGCACACATTCTAAAAGGCGGTTTGTCTTATGACTTCGATTTATGGATTTCTGAAAGTAGGTTTTTAGGTATTTATGGATTTATTGAAGCCGGATGGTTTAAAGAGCATTCATTTACAGCTAGAATAGTAAGTCCTATGGGTTATTATGTGAGCAAAAATATTCCTGGTGAAGATCATTTTTTATTTACTCCATCAATTGGTCTTCAGCTCGGCTCTTTAATTGGAATACAATACCAGGAGTGGCCTATCTGGCTAAGAGTTCCGATACAATATTTACTCCCTTTGAAATTCAGGTATTCATCAAAAATTATGGCAGGAACTTCGCCTGAATATCAATGGATTTTTGAATTGGATTTAGCTTTTTAATTTTTTGCAGGCAAATAAAAATATTTCGAATAGGTACTCTATTAAGGAGCGCAAAATGTTTTCTAAAAAAAATAATAACTTCTTCTATATACTCTTAATTTTTTTATCCCAGATTTTAATTTTTTCATGTGAAGATGAGTTTGTTGAACCTCAATTAAGCATACTAACGAATGAAAACATTGCTAAACTTCAGTTAGCCGCCGATAATATTATAAGGGATTACAATACTCCCGGCTTAGCTGCTTATATAGCAGTGGAAGGAGAAGGGGCTTTTACAATTACTCGTGGTGTGAGTAATATTACTACTAATGAACCTATGAGTGTTAATAACACTTTTAAAATTGCCAGTATATCAAAAACATTCACAACCGAAGCCGTTCTTATACTTGTAGATCAGGGGTTAATTGATCTTAACAAATCAATTCAGTTTTATTTACCGGAAATAAAATTACCTCATGGTGCCGATAAAATAACCGTCAGGATGCTCGGCAATATGACTAGCGGACTTTTCAATTATACAGATTCTCTGGAATTTTTTGAATCATGGTATGCTACTAATGGAGAAACCGGCTACACTCCGCAGCAGCTTGTTGCTATTGCAGGAAATAGAACTGAATTGAATTTTACACCCGGAACTAAATACGAATACAGTAATACCAATACTGTTTTACTTGGTATGTTAATTGAAAAAGTTACCGGGAAAAAAGTGAGAGATGTATTGAGCGAAAAAATTTTCCAACCACTCGGGCTGGTAAATACTCAATGGCCTCTTTCTCAATTTTTACCTTATCCATATACACATGGCTACACTTATTCACCTTATACCCATTCATTTATCGATTGTACAAATTGGAATATATCCTGGGCAGATGCTGCCGGCATGCTCGTTTCTAATCTGCATGATTTACAGATTTGGTCTAAAGAACTGATTGAAAGAAATCTACTTTCTCAAAATTCTAAAAATGAAAGATTTTTATGGAATATGGGTGGATATGGGTTTGGTCTCGAAAATCATAATAACTGGATTGGACACCCCGGAATTATAGAAGGATATAATTCTCAAATATGGATAAAACCGGAAAGAAAAATAACAATCATTATTACAACTAATTCAGCTATCGATCTCCCGGCACAAAATGCCATGGCTGCATTTGCTAAAATTCTTAATTGAATTGATTTTTTTAAGATATAAATTCATCTAATTTTAAACTGAGGGAATTATGTATGCTAGAGGAAGTAAATTGTTTATCTCCATTTTATTCGTAACCTTTTTAATTATTCTTGCCAACTCCTGTACAGATAGTATAACCGAACCACAACCCTCATTTTTAACAGATGAAAAGATTGAAAAATTGCAGGCTGCTATCGATAAAATAATGATGAAATCGCAAGCCCCCGGAATTATGGCTTATATTGGTACTGAAGGAGAAGATTTATATATAACGCGCGGCGTAAGTAATTTAGTAACAAGTGAGCCGATGAATATTGATAATTATTGGCGAATCGGAAGTATAACAAAAACAATAACCGCCGAGGCAGTTCTGATATTGGCTGATGAAGGGAAAATAGATATCAATAAATCGATCTCTTTTTATTTCCCAGAATATAAAATTCCTAGTGGAGATAAAATCACAATTCGAATGCTTGCAAATATGACCAGCGGTTTATATGATTATACTGCAGATGTTGATTGGTACACATCATTAATTAGCTCTAATTATCAAAAGGTTTATACTGCCGAAGAACTTGCCGCAATAGTTTTCAATAATTCAATACAATATGAACCGGGCACTAAGTATTATTACAACAATTCCAATTTTCTTGTCTTAGGATTATTAATTAAGAAGGTAACCGGAAAAGAAATAATAGATGTTTTTAATGAAAAAATATTTCAGCCATTAGGAATGAAAAACACATTCTGGCCAAAGACACGCTACCTGCCTTTCCCATATTCTCACGGTTATTCACTTGAAAATAATGTAATAACGGATGCAACAAACTACGATCCATCATGGGGAGATGCTGCCGGAATACTTATTTCAAATATTTCCGATCTTAAAATATGGGCAAAAGAATTGGGTGAAAGAAAATTACTTTCCGAAAAAATGAAAAATGAAAGATATGGATGGGTTGATTCGGATAGCCCCGGTCTTAAATATTCCGGTTTTGGACTTGAGAAAATTTTAGATTGGGTTGGGCATCCGGGTGCTATTTTTGGCTATAACAGTCAGATATGGCATAATCCGAAAAAGAAAATTACTGTTATTCTTACAACTAACTCTATGGAAGGTTATCCTACGGATCAAGTGATCGGAGATATAATAAATATCCTTACTCCGTTTAAATAAATAGAAAATTAGGGTTGGGAGTAGAGTAATTTTTCCCCTTTGAAAGTAGTGGGAGTTGCGCCACTACTTTAAGGTTTCTGTTTTCACAATCAACTGTTGTTAATATTTTATTGACAAATGCCTTCACTGTTGATATAAAATATTTGAGTAAATTATTTTTTTAACGGCTTTTCCGGTTTGGGAGTCAGTTGAAGGCTAACTTCTACATCCTCAGGAAGTAGATTATACATAGCACCGGTTACCATATCTATTAGCATTCCGGGTATAATTCCATTCAATACATTTCCCCAAAACCAAAATGAAATCTTACGAGTAACCTGCATTTCATAAGCATCAAAACCATCCGCTTCCAGTTTAACAACATGATTGCTCCCCCGCTCAATATTAACTACTTGCGGTGTCGTTCCAAATTTCTTTCCATCAATTGTTATTTTAGCATTGGCTGGTTCTGTTTTAATATTAATTTCCTGTGTAGTAGAATTCATAAATGTGGAACAGGCGTTAAATGCCAGGGCAAATATTGTAATTACTACCAAAAATACTTTCTTGTTCATAAAGTGATACTGTTTTTCTTTGCATAAAAATTTATTTATTGAAATGAAATACTTCATACTAACCTCAGGTTTATTTTAAACTGTTTTATTCCTTTCTATACAAAAAAACATAAAGTTAAATATTGTGAAAGGTGAAAATGGATAAGATTATCCATCATTGAAGTAGTAACTTACGAAATATTAAAAAATATTCAAATATCTATTTTTCCCTTTGCCTACTTTTTGGTGAGAGGATTACCATCACTAATTGGCAAGGTAAAAATAAATTTACTACCTACTCCCATCAGCAGCTTTTTCATCTACATAAACAATGAAGTTTTCTTTAACTCCATTTTTTAAGAATATATTTTTATTTTGCGCACTTGTTTTAAGAAGATCTGTTATTTTAATACTTGTATCATAGAAATCAATGCTCTTAAACTGATACTCCATTCTGCCGGTTTGAGTTCTTGCCCATTCAAGTAAATCTTGTAACAAATCAAAAACCTTAACAGATGAGGTACTCAATATTTGAACCATTTCTTTAATCTCATCAGAAGTTAGCTCATCATAATCAGAAACTAACATCTTGGTTATTCCAAGAATACCATTAAATGGACTTTTTAAGTCATGAGAAATAATGGAAAAGAATTTGTCCTTGTTCGCATTTGATTCTAATAATTTTTTTTCAGATTCTTTGAGTAATGCTTCTGCCCGCTTGCGATTATCAATATTACGGCTAACGGCTACAAATTCTATTTCACCGCTTTCATTCATTATTAAGCAAATTTGTAACAAGCTCAAGCGATTCGGGAGTTAATGCATCATTTATGTTTTCATTTAATGCTTCTTCAACGGTCAGACCGCGTAATCTGTATATTGCGGGACTTATATATTTAAATTTTTGTTGGGTTAAATTGAGTACCAAAATTACATCTGAAGAATTTTCTGCCAGAAGGCGATATTATTCTTCACTTTCTTTAAGTGCTTGTTCTGCAAGTGTAATATTCTTTTCATTTTCAGACAGATGCGTTAAAATAAAAATTCGTTTTTCAAGCTCCTCTCTCTTACGTTCGCCTAAAGAAATATCTTTTTTATACTTATTTTTTAGGCTTTCATGCACCTGTTGTAGATGATACAACTCTTGCATAAGTTCTTCATTTGTTTTGAGAGCACGACTCAATATTGCCTCCGCCTTTAAGTAAATCTTTTTACTGATTTATTTAAATAAAACTTTTGTATATCTGTTAGACTAATATAATAATTTGCCTTTACTCTTTGTGTACTTTTCGAGTGGGGGATCACACCCACATAAATGACAAGACCCCATAAGTAATAATAACTTATGGGGTCTTTGCGGAGAGTCAGGGATTCAGCGCTATGTATGATTTTTATTCGTTTTTAGCTCATAATCATCTTTTTTTGAAAGTGTTGTCCTAAAAGTGTCCTATGATTTTAACTATCAATCAATTCATTCATTATGTTATTCTTAAATTGCTTTGGACTCATTCCAACTTCTTTTTTGAACAGACGTGTAAAATATGGTGGATTCTCAAAACCAAGTTGATATGCAATTTCAGCAATACTCTTATTCTCTTCTACCAACATATTCTTTGCTTCGGAGATTACATACAAATGAATTAATTCTATTGCGGTCTTTCCGGTTTCTTGTTTTAATAAATCGCTTAAATATTTAGGTGATATATTTAATTGTTCAGCCATCAAATTGACAGAAGGCAATCCTTTTTCTTCTGACTCACCAGTGTTAAAATATTTTGTTAATCTTTGATTGAATTTTGTTACTGTCACACCTGAGAGAGGTTTACGATCTATGAACTGTCTTTTATAAAATCTTTGGGCATACTTCAACATAGAATCAAGATGAGAGAGAATAATTGTTTTACTAAATTCATCAGGATTATTATGGTATTCTGTTTCCATTTTGTTAAACAGAGACCACATTATTTTTTCTTCTTTAGGAGTTAAATAAAGAGCTTCGCTTGTTTCATAATCAAAGAAGTTATATTTCTTCAATTCGCTGAAAAGAGGATGCCCCATTAAAAAATCTTCGTGGATCTCAATTGAGAATCCTTTCCCATTTAACTGAACATCATGAAGTGTAATTAATTGTCCAGGTTTCATAAAATACATTAATCCACTATCGCTATCATATTTCGTTTTACCATACCAAATATTTCCCGTCTTGAGTCTCTTAAAGCAGATAAAATAAAAATCATGAGATACAGCGGTAATTGATTCTGGAGTTGTTCTTTTTTCTAATTGCTTTAATCCAAACAGCGGATTTTCCGGCAGTGGATACCCTTGTGCGTTATGTAATTCACTTATTGTTTTGAAATGTTTTATACTCATAGCTTTCACAGAAATATTTATTATCGTTTTCTAATATCAAATTTATTTTTGCTTCATTCAACTTTCATAAAAATAGAAAATGTTTTTTAACTCTATTAATGCGACGGCGCATTTAGAAGCTTTGTGAATGATAGAGAAGCTAATTTCCATTTTCCGTTTAGATGTACATAAACTTCTGTAACTTCAAATGGATTGGTTACTTCATTTCCGCCAACCTCGGCAATAAGTGTAATTGTATTCAAAAGAACAGCAGTATTATCTACTATATTTACAAATACTTTATATATATCGGCTTTCTTATACCAAATCCCTCCACTCTTGATAATGCTTAATTCTTGTTCTTTACCCCAGGACCCTCCCATATGGACAAAGACAGCTTTTTGATGAAAGAGTGAATCTAATTGCTCAACATTTTTATCTGACATCCACTGCCATTTATCTTTTGAAAGAGAAATAACTTCTTTTTCTAGTTTAGGATTATTAGTGGATATATTTGTTTTCGATTGCTGTGCAATGAGCAATTGTGAACATACTATTATAGAAAGGAGGCCTTGTAATAACACTTTCATTTTAACTCCGGTTTTTGATATAAAAATCATTTATTTATTCTGTTTAATAAAATTATTCATTAATTACACTCAGTTTATACTTTCTACTTCCAATACCAATTTTGTCAGCATGTTCCAATGTGTGTATTGCGTGTCTATCTTCCATACGTTTAATAAGGTCATGTCCATCATGAGCTTTATAAACTAAATCGACACAAGCTTGATCTAAAGCAACAGGATCAAGTGAAGCCAAAATTCCAATATCTTGCATAGTTGGGTTAGCCGGATTTGAAGAACAGTCACAATCGACAGATAGCTTATTCATTACACTGATATAAAGAATATTTTTGCCCATGCTATTTATTATTGCGCCGGCAGCTTCTGCCATAGACTCCAGGAATTTATCTTGTGGAGTTGTGAATGCTTTGGCAAAGTCACTTAATTTATCTGTCAACCCTGCTGTATGAATCCACATTTTACCTTTTGGCGACGCTATTCCAATTGACATATTTTTAATAGCTCCACCAAATCCTCCCATCATGTGACCCTTGAAGTGAGAAAGAATAATGAATGAATTATAGTTCTTAAAGTGCGATCCGACATAATCTTCTTTTATGTTTTGTCCTTGAGAAAATGGTAATGTTATGGAGCTATCTTCATCCATTATATCAACAGGAGCTATTGCAGTAAAACCATGATCTTCAGCTGCTTTTTTAGATTCTTCAGTTTTCGCACGTTTGCCTTGATAAGCAGTATTACACTCAACAATAGTTCCTTTTACTGTATTAACTAAATCTTTAATTAGATCGGGTGATAAATAATTGTTGCCTCCAGGTTCACCGGTACTTATTTTTACTGCGACTTTACCAGGTAAATCAACACCAAGAGTTTTATAAATATTCACCAAAGCACCTGGGTTAATATTTTTTATAAAATAAACAACCGGTTGATTTTCATTATTATTTACTCCCTTTACTTCTTGAGAATACACATTGCCGATAAATAAGGCCGTAAATAATATGATAATGTTTATACGTAATAATTTTCTCATTTCTTACTCCGCTATTTTACAGTCAGTAAATGCTATGCAATGCACAATTTTCTTTGAACACTTTAATTAAAGATGTCTTTTTATTAATGTTACTACTATATATCTAATTTTCTGCTGGTAATCCATTTAATAATTTCCGGATCCCGATGATCAAAGAAGCTGCTCTTGTTCATATCTAACATGCTAATTCTATTCATATCGTCTGGGCTTAATTCAAAATCAAATATGTCGAAGTTTTCTGCTATTCTTTCTCTACGAACCGACTTTGGAATTACAATAATATTTCTCTGCGTTAGCCAGCGTAATATCACCTGTGCAATGCTCTTGTTATATTTTTCCGATATTGGTTGTAATATTTCATTTGTAAAAATATTGTTTTTCCCTTCAGCAAATGGTCCCCACGATTCCATTTGAACATTATTCTGAATCAAAAACTTTTGAGTCTCAGTTTGCTGGTTGAACGGATGTGTTTCTATCTGATTTATAGCTGGTATTACTTTATTATGCACAATAAAATCCATAACACGATCTGGCTGAAAGTTAGATATACCAATTGCTCTTACTTTATCTTGTTCATAAAGCTCTTCCATCGCTTTCCATGAACCAAAAACATCCCCATAAGGTTGATGTATTAAATAGAGATCAAAATAATCTAAGTGCAATCTCTTAAGTGATTTTTCAAATGCGCTTTTAGTTTTATCATAACCAGCATCTTGAACCCAGAGCTTAGTTGTAATAAATAGTTCTTCTCTTGCAACTCCACTTTTAATAATTGCCCTGCCAACTGTTTCCTCATTTAGATAAGAAGCTGCTGTATCAATCATACGGTAGCCGACTTCTATAGCATCCAAAATGCTTCTTTCACATTCTTGCTGATCAGTCATTTGAAAAACACCAAACCCCAATATTGGCATCTTTATTCCATTATTTAACTCAACGTCTTTCATATTTCTACATTTATTTTCGTTTATTATTCATCTGTTTTTTATCTATCAATCATTTTTTGAGCACCTTCCGAATACCTTTCCCCCTGCACTTTAATTTTCGAAGCCTCTGCTTCTATTTCATTCAGATCATCTGACGTAAGTTCAACTGAAATGCTTCCAATGTTTTCTTCCAAACGATTCAACTTTGTTGTACCAGGAATTGGAACAATCCATGATTTTTGTGCTAAGATCCATGTAAGTGCAATTTGTGCTGGTGAAGCTTTTTTCTTATTGGCAATACTTGTTAATAGATCTACCAATGCTTGGTTAGCTTTTCTGTTATCGATATTAAAACGGGGGACAGTATTACGAAAATCATTTTTTTCGAAAGCTGTATTCTCATCTATCTTGCCTGTCAAAAAACCTTTTCCAAGAGGACTAAACGGTACGAATCCAATACCCAGTTCCTCAAGTGTAGGAATTATTTCCAATTCTGGCTCCCGCCAAAACAATGAGTATTCACTCTGAAGAGCAGTTACTTGTTGAACTGCATGAGCCCGTCTAATTGTTTTAGTTCCCGCTTCAGATAATCCGAAGTGTTTCACTTTTCCTTCGTGAATTAAATCTTTAACCGCCCCTGCAACATCTTCGATAGGAACACTTGGATCAACTCTATGTTGATAGAATAAATCAATTACATCTGTTTTTAATCTTTTAAGTGATGCTTCGGCAACTTGTTTAATATGTTCCGGTTTGCTATTCAATCCGGGTAACTGTTGTCCGCTTTGGAAATCTATATTGAATCCAAACTTTGTGGCTATAACTACTTTATCTCTAAATGGAGAGACAGCTTCACCTACTAGTTCTTCGTTAATGAATGGACCATATACTTCAGCTGTATCGAAAAATGTAATTCCATTTTCATACGCAGCACGTATTACCGGAATCATTTTTTCCTTTTGTTTTGCCGGACCATAACCAAAACTCATTCCCATGCAACCTAATCCAATACTAGATACTTCTAAACTACTGTTACCGAGCTTTCTCTTTGTCATTGTAAAATCCTGCTTATTTTTTCCAAAACGATTTATTTTACTGATGTAAAAGTAAAATGGTTAAAACAATTCCAGTTATACAAAAGGCGGAAATACTTATACACTTTTCAGAAGGAAATAAGGAAAGGATTTAGTAGAGATTTTTTCTAGGTAATACATCACCAACAAGATACATGTAACAATGAACTAACAACGAAGTTTGAGATTACGATATTACAACCTTCTGCTTTTAAGATGATGAAATTGCGTAGAAGCACTTTATCTCACCTCATATTTAAGAATAGTTCGAAATTTGATTAGATTCTCACTTTCTAGTATTGTGATGTCCTGAAAGTGTCCTTAATATGTCCTAAGTGGATTAAAAAAGGCAATAAGACAGGGTATAAAAGGAATGAATATTAAGGAAAAAGCCTATAATCGCACGATTATAAGCTTTAAACTTGAAGCGGAGAGTCAGGGATTCGTTGCCCGGGAGAAAATACTGTGAATTTAGCTTACAAACGTAACTTTTCAGAATGTTGTGACCAAAAAGTGACCGAGACATTTCTAACTACACAGAGTACACCGGATACACAGAATCCGGTGATTTTCACACCTCTCCCCTACTCCAATATCTATATAATTTACAGGCGGATGAAGTATTCAATAGCAACAAATCCTTCTCGATTTCCTTCTTATCAAGTCTTAATTGACCGGTGTATATCTATTTGCAGTAAAATCTCTGCCGTAATAAATATTTTGCAATCATAGTCAGCCATAACAACCGGTGTTTTCAATTTCTATAGATAAAAACCAGCTCGATTTTCAAGTCAATAGAGCAATTTTAGCAGCATTTTGAATAAAGAATATGGACAATAGACTTATTTTAAAATACCCTTCCAAATGATATTCCGACACTATTTTTTAGCTTTGGATTAAGATTTGCACAGGATATTTTGCACTACTTATCTTCCTGTAACCTGTAGGTAAGTTTTTTTCTTTACCATGTAGCTAGCTTTTGCATCTGTTAATTGGTCTTCAGCTTGTTGCAATAATGCCTGCGCTTCCAGTAAATCCGAAATATTGCTCAATCCGTTTTTATAACTGTCATCATTAACTTTCAGGTTTTCTTCTACCTGCGCTTTGGATTCCTGGCTTAGCAGATATTGCTTGTATGCATCGGACAAATCCTGCCATGCCTTTTCTATCTGTAGAACAAGAAGTTCGGAATTATTCTCAAAATTATTCTCTGCAATTTCCTCCTTAATGCTTCTTTCCTGTAATTCATGAGAACCTCCCCACCATCCGGAAATAGGAACCGAAACTGTCCCATAAATCATTCCCAATGTTCTATCCTTGCTATCATCAAATTTCATATACATTCCGTTAACACCAATCGCCGCCGCCGGAAGATACTCACCTAGTTTCAGACGTGTCAGCAATCTTTCCACCTCAACAGATTTTTCCAGCAACGAGTATTCAGTTCTTCTTGTTAATGCATCATTTTTATCAATATAAATAACTTGAGGAACCGTGGAAATCTTTAATTCATCTTTTAATACTAATGTGGAATCGTATGGAATTCCCATATGCTGGCAGAATGCCATGGCTGCAAGTTTTCTTCCATTATTCAACTTGGATTTGTTGAGCAGAATTTCATTCAATTTTAATTTCACTTTAAGAACATCATTCTTCATTACCATACCGGATTTAAATGCATCTCCTACCTGGAGTAATAATCGATTCAACAACTCTTCATACTTGTTTACTGTCTTTGATTTCTCTTCAAGGGAAACAATCTGCCAGTAATATTCTTCAGTTTTTAGAAGTATAATATCTGTAACTAGTTTGTCTTTATACTCCGAGGCTTCTTCACCAAGTGATGCAAGTTTATTTCCATTGATAATTCTACCGCCGGCAAAAATTGGCTGCACAACATTGATATAACCAATTTTCCCTTTTTTAAGCAGTCCCATTGTTCCGCCGGGTAAATATGCAAACTGAGTTGCGGTAGCAAGATTTGCCGGATTACCATCATAAACGGGAAGTTTTCCGCCGGAAGTTTCTATTTCCATAAGGTTTTTTTGTGCACTCCACATTAAACCTCCCGCACTTATATTTGGAAAGTAATTAGTTAATGCGGATTTCCTAACCTGGTGCGCAGCCTCAATTTCAAGCTTACTGTTTTTACTACTGGAATTATTCAGAAGCGTAAGCTGCTTGCTTTCTTCCAGTGTTAATACTCTCTGAGCAAAAATATGATTGATACTTAAGAGCATCATCACGAGAATAATTAAATTTATATTTTTCATGCTAATTCAGTCTCCCCAACTTTGTCAAAATCTTTTCTGTGGAATAAATAATAAAGAACCGGAAGAACTATAAGCGAGAGTATCAATCCGAAGGTCAATCCAAAACAAATTACAGCACCAAGCGGACCCCATAGCGGTGAGCCGCTTATAATCATTGGGATAACGCCAACTGCCGCAGCCGCGGATGTTAAAAATATTGGGCGCATTCTTCTTTTTGCCGATGAGATTGCCGCTTTTTCAAGTGAATGACCGTGTTCTCTGCGAAGTTCCTCGGCATACGAGACATAAATAATTCCGTTACGAACTACAATTCCCATCAAACTGATTATTCCAATTAATGCAGTTACGCCGAACGGGTAACCGGTTATCTTAACTCCTAGTGCCGCACCGAAAATACTTAGCGGCATTGTCATCATTATTAGTATGGATGTTTTTGTGTTTCTGAATTGGACTAACAAAATGATGAATATGAGCGCAATAGTAATTCCCATCGCATAATACATCGGAGTCATTTCTTCAATGCCCATTTCATATTCTCCACCATAATTGATTTCAACGCCTTTGGGTAATTTCATATTATCAATTATCGGTTTTGCTTTGCTAAATATATCGTCGGCATAAATACCTCTTTCGACATCTACCTCCACAGTTATCGTGCGGACTCCGTTTCGTCTGGCAATTTCTCCTTCAGTCCATTCTTGTCTTAAATCAGCCAGTTGTCTTACTTGCACTGATGAAACCAAAAACGGCGAGGTTACATATTGATTCATAATATCATCAACACTGGTTTTTACTTTTTTATCAACTCTTAAATTCACATTTACCGGGTAATCATTTTCCCAAATAGTTGAAACCGGAAATCCTTTTGTTCCTACCATCAGCGAATAATCAAGAATTGTTTTAGAATAACCAAGACGGCTTGCCTCATCTTGTTTAATATCTAATCTTACTGATTGAAGCGGCTGTTCATAATCAGTTCTAACCCATTTTGCACCTTCAATTTCACGCATAGCATTCGAGACTTGTGCAGCGACAGTTTTTATTGTGGAAATACTATCGCCGGAAATTTTAATTTCAATTGGCGCTTTACTAAAACCCATTTCAAGTTGTTTCCATTTAACATGTGCATTCGGATTTGAGTCGCTGTATTTATTACTGTATTCATCCAGTATTTCTTTTGTTGCTTCACTTGATTCCGTTATTACAAGCAACTGCCCAAAATGTTTTGCCGGAAAATTCGGCGCGTAAAGTGTGTTGAATCTCGGCGAGCTTGTTCCTACAAATGCGGCTACTTCTTTTACACGTGAATCTTTTCTTAACTTATTTTCAATTTCTTTTAACACCGCATCGGTTTGCTTTAATGAACTTCCAACCGGCAGCGAAACTTCAACCGCGAATTGATTGCGTTCAAAAAACGGAAATGGCTGTTGTGGAGTTATCATCATTATTAATAAGCCAAATAAAAATGACGCGGCTCCAACAATTACAACAGTCTTTTTCTTCTTGAATGATTTTTCTAAAGCTTTATCATAAAAAGATTGAAGCCATTTTAAGAACGCCGCCTTTTTACCTTTATTATTTTCTGAATTGATGCCTTGTTTAATAAAGATAAAACACATTAATGGAACCAAAACTACAGATACTATAAGCGAGACTAAAAGAGCAAAAGCAACTGTTTGAGGTAATGATTTAATAAAATCTCCCGCTAGACCGGTCATCATCATTGCCATTGGTGCAAAAGAAAATATAAGAATTAAGGTTGCAGAAAAAACCGAACCGAAAAGATCAGTAACACTTTGCGATGCCGCGTCGTGAGGTGATATACCGTGATCAAGTTTTTCTACATAATTATCTATTATAACTATCGCGTTGTCCACAACCATTCCAAGCACAATTATCAAACCAGCAAGTGAAACTGTTTGAAGATCCATTCCAGTTGCCCACATTATTCCAAGTGTAATCAAAATGGAAATTGGAATTGCAGATGCAGCAACAAGAGCTACTCTTCTAGGCAACAAAAGAATTGTTACTAGGATAACCGAAAATATTGCAAGTCCGAATTCTTTAAGAAAATTTAGAATTGATTTAGAAACGAAACTCGGCATATCAGAAATTAATCCAACGTGAACATCGGAAGGGATCTCAGATTGAAATTTTTCTATTTCTTTTTTTACTTCGCCGCCATATTGAACAATGTTATTACCGGGAAGCATCTCTAATGAAACGATTAAACATTTTTTACCGTTAAGACGTATATATGATTCCGGCTCTGCATATTCACGAACAACTTTTCCAACATCTTTAACCCGAACAACATTTCCCATCGGATCAGAATAAATAATTTGATTAGCAATATCGCTTTCTGTTTTATATCCAGATGGAATGTGAATTGGACGAATGAATTTTCCATCATCTATTTCACCTGCAAAATTAATAGTCCCCTGCGGCTTTAGGGCTGCGAGAACCATAAGTGGTTTTATGCCGTAATTTGTAAGCTTTGCGTCGTCTATGTAAACATTGATTTCTTCTTTCTGTAATCCAAAATGTTTTACTCTTGATGTTGCCTGTATCTTGCGAACACTGTCTTCAAACTTTTCAATATATTTTTCAAGTTCTTTATATGTTTTCGTTTCTGATTCAACTGCAAGCAATACGGCAGATGTGTTTCCAAAATCATCATTCGCGTATAAAGACATTACTCCGGATGGAAGTTCTCCCTTAAATTCATTTAGCCCGTGCTTAAGTTTTGCCCAGAACGCTTTTGGTTCTTTTTCTTTTTTATTTACTTCTACATATATCACCATCACATTTTCTTTCGAGATGGAATGGGTTTTCCTTTTATCGACCGATTCAAACTGGAATAAATAGTTTTCAACCTTTTTGGTTAGCTGTTCTTCCACTTGCTCAGAAGTTGCGCCGGGGAATACTCCAATTATTAATCCCTGTCGTATTTTAAATTCCGGGAACTCATCACGTGGCATTTTTATCAGTGCCGCTACTCCAAACAATACCAGTATGCTTGTGGTTACAATTATTAATTGTTTATACCGGAGAATTATTTCTATTAGAGTCCTTTTCATTTTCATAAATTTATTCCCCCTCTAATTACTATTAACTATTTGTATTAAAGAATTATCAACAAGTTTCTGCTGACCGGTAACCACAATCTGTTCCCCTTCATTTATTCCGCTTGTCACTTCTACACCTTTTCTCAAAAGTCGCCCGATCATTACATATTTTCTTACTGCCTTATTTTGATTTACCGCGTAAACAAAATTGCGCCCCTTTTCATCAACCAATACTGCTCTGCTTGGTACCAACAAACCCGAAGCTCCATTTTGCTTATTAATTAAAACGTTACAAATCATTCCCGGTTTCATTTCTTGGTTTCTATTTACAATACCTAATTTGATTTTATATGTATGAGCCAGTGGATCAGCCATAACACCGATCTCCTCAACTGTTCCAATGAACTCAGCATTATTCAATGCTGCGATTGTAATATTCGCTTTCTCTCCTTTTTTAATTGATGCGATTTCGTTTTCGGCTACCGGCACACGCGCAAATACCTTTTCAATTTTCACAATATTGATAGATGTTAAATTTGGTATCGCGGTCATTCCCGGTTCGATTGCTCGTTTACCCACAACACCATCAACCGGCGAGTAAAGGTTACAATCGTCTAGATTCTTTTTAGCGATTGATGTCGCAGATTTTGCCTGCTGCAAACCGGTTTCAACTTCCACTAATTTTATTTCCGGAAGGTTGCCGTTTTTATACATTGGCAATAATCTTTTATAAGCATCTTCCGCTTGTTTCTGGGTTGCCAAAGACATTTCATACGCGTTTTTATAGCTCTCATTATTTATTACTGCAAGTAGCTGTCCCCTCTTCACAAAGTCTCCATCAGAAACGAGAACTTTTGATACACTTCCAATAGTTGAAAAACTTAATGGAATCGATTCGGATTCTTCGATTGTTCCGCTGTATGAAAATGTTTCGCCGCCATCTATATTTTTTGTTTTCTCAACTTCAACGTTCACAATAGCATTGTTAAGTGTGTTATCTGTTTTATCGTCAGAGCATCCTTGAAAAAAATTAACCGCGCTTACAAGCGTGATAAGGATTAAGATTTTTTTCGTTTTCATTTTAATTCCTTTTTAGATTATTAGACTTATTTAGTTTTGCGGTCGAAATCAGTTTAAAAAAATTTACCCTCCATCCGCTATTAATCTTGCAGCAATGCCGATCATTTCACTATCATCATTATCAAAAAAGAGATACATACTCAATCCCATGATAATCCCAACAATTACACTTGCGGCTTTATCTATTTCGTCTTCGCTGAAAAAATTGAATTCTCCGGACTCGAGACCTTCTTTCAGAATATCCAAAATTACTGCTTCTTCTCTATCCTTAACTATTTTACTCATTCTTGATAAAAATTCGACATTTCCTTTTACCTCTCCTGTTAGTATGGGATAAATACTTACCGATTTATTGATTTCTACCAGCAAAGTAGAAAGATATCTTTTTAGCTTTTCCTTTGAAGAAATTAAATCAGTAGTAGCAGATTTTACCTTGTTCATAATATTATTCAATTCGTTTTTTACTACTACTTCTAATATTTCATCTTTGCTTTTAAAATAATAATACAATGTACTTTTACCCTTCCCGGCCTCGTGGGCAATATCTTCCATGGAAGTTTTGTTCAAACCCCATTTTTGAAAAACCCTTTTTGCCGCTTCGAGTATTGAGTTTTTTACTTCGTCATCTTTAGTGTTTGTCATCTGTATAGACCATTTTCGTTTTACAGTCGAAAACTACAAATAATTATTCAATCATGCAACATTTTATTCAATCGCTCAAATCTAATTTAACGGGATAGTCATTCTGCTGATTACAAATCTATTTTAAACAAAAAAGGCTCAAAACGTTCTGTTTTAAGCCTTTTGCGGAGAGTCAGGGATTCGAACCCCGGAAGGACTTGCATCCTTAACGGTTTTCAAGACCGCCGCATTCAACCACTCTGCCAACTCTCCAGTTGCTTCTATGTTAGTCTGTAAATATAATTATTATCGCAATAAATACAAATACCCTAGCAAAAAATAATAGTTACTCCTGATTTAATAGTCGTCATAAAATCTCTGTTCATATGAGTGCGGGAGAGGGCAAATGGAACCAGTTATAAGCTAGCCGGTGTAAGAAAATGCAAATGGAAGCCACAATTGGCGAGCCGGTGCAAAAGAGTGCGATTGAAATCAAAAATGGGCTATCCAGTGCAGAAGAGTGCGATTGAAACCAATGATGAGCTATCCAGTGCGGAAGAGGACAATTGAAATCAATGATGAGCGAACTAGTGCGGAAGAGTGTAATTGAAATCAGAAATAGGCTATTCGGTGAAAATGAGTGCAATCCATTACAAGAGAGTGCAATTCAGTGCAGGAAGGGGAAATTCAGTACAACAATTGCAGGATGAATATTTCTATACCTTTTATACAATATACCCAGTAGCATTGATTTCACCCATGTTCCGCCTAGTAAAATCATTACTGTTTTTTCCCCATTTTCAATATTCTTTAACCTGATTACTAGTGATTGTACTTTTCAACAGCAATTTCCTATTTGTAACAATATTTCTTTTTTTATAAGTTTCTTATTCACAACCGGAGGAGTTTCAATGAGCAATTTTTCACGCCGAAATTTTCTTAAACTTTCTGCTTTCACATCCGCTTTCTTTGGTCTTAATTCTATCGCACCCGCAAAAAGTAAAAATGAAATCAATGATATTATCGAGGAACTAGCCCTCACACCAGCCGCTAAAGGCAAATCAGTTATAGGTCTAAAATCTGATCCGATAAAACAAGTAAGAGTAGCGATGATTGGACTCGGAAATCGCGGTTCGGGAATGATTGAACTCGTTAATGCACTCGCTCCGGATAAAGCAATAATAACGGCTATCTGCGACATTCAAAAATCGAAAGTAGATGAAGCAGTTGCTGCATTAAACAAAACTACAAATGGACAGAAGCCCGATCTTTATTTCGGCAAAAAAGATTCGTGGAAAGAGATGGTTAAGAGAGATGATATTGATCTCGTAATCATCTGCACTCCTTGGGAGGACCACACACCGATGTCGGTATTCTCGATGAAGAACGGCAAGCATGTTGCGTGCGAAGTGCCTATCGCGCTTACGCTTGAAGAGGCATGGCTATTGGTCGATACCGCCGAACAGACGCAAAAAAATTGTATGATGATGGAAAATGTTTGTTATGGCGATGAAGAACTTTGGATATTGAATATGGTTAAAAATGGTGTCTTTGGCGAACTCACTTATGGCGAAGCAGCTTATATTCACGACTTGCGCGAACTCAATTTTAGCGAAACTTACTACTATGATTACTGGCGAATTAAGCATCACGAATCGACTGACGGAAATCTTTATCCTACTCATGGCTTAGGTCCGGTGGCGCAATATATGGATATTAATCGCGGCGATAAATTCGATCATCTCGTTTCGATGAGCACTCTTCAAGCCGGAATGAGCGAATATGCAAAGAAAGTCGATCCAAAAAATCCTTATTATAATAAAACTAAGTTTAGACACGGCGATATGAATTACTCACTTGTTAAAACAAATAAGGGAAGAGTGATTGTTGTCGAACATGATGTAGTTACGCCTCGTCCGTATAATCGGATCAATTCACTTGCGGGCACAAAAGCGTTTCATGTCGGCTATCCAAGTCGTTTATCAATTGAGCCGAATGGACATCAATACCTGAAACAGCCCGAGTATAAAGAGTATCGTGAAAAATATAATCACCCGATTTGGGCGAAGCTTAAAAATGAAATTGAAAAATACGGCGGACATGGCGGAATGGATTTCGTGATGATATATCGCTTGATTGATTGCTTAAATCAAGGAGTTCCGCTCGATATGGATATTTATGATGGAGCTGCTTGGTCGGCGGTAACTCCACTTTCGGTGAAGTCATTAGAGTTAGGAAATAATTCAGTTAAGTTCCCTGATTTTACACGAGGCAAATGGAAAGAAGAAAGAAAACTCGGAATACTAACGGTATAAAATTGACTTAATACAGGTTACTTTCTGTAACAAGCCCGTTTATAAAGCCCATTAGAACATGATTAAGAGTGTTGGTTTTCTGAAATTCTTATGAGTAGATGCATTTTATTCGACTTAAGACGACTTAACATACTATTGATTTTGCTCGGAAAATATTATTAAGTAAACTCCTTAGCAATAAGGAGTTTTTTAAAATATAGCGTATATAAAGGGTGCGATTGCACTTCCCTGCGTTAGGATTATTAATCCTCCTAAGAGTACAAGAAAAAAAACTATCGGAAGAAGCCACCACTTTTTTCTCTCTCTCAAAAATTGCCACAACTCTTTCATTATAGAAAGTTTACTCATTTATTTCTTTACCCTTCTAATATTGTTTTTCTGTATTTTCCGGTTTATAATCACCACTACTTTTCTTTATCCAATATGAATTTTTTGATTTATCCCATTTCATATCGAGTAAATCTTTTCCGGTTAGACGCAAAATTATTCCAATCGGAGTAATAATAATATAGAACAAAAGCGATAGTATCAATCGGGTCATTATAAAGCCAAGTATAGCTGCTAGCGTCATCCAAGCGATATAAAAATATTTTAGCGCACGAGGAGCTGCGAATGCCAGAAGCAACAGAACCGCCGCAACACCAATAAAATAAGGATAAGCAGGCTTATTGCCGTACATCAATAATGCACCGATAGCCAGCAGAACAATCCCTACGGCGTATCCGGCTTTTTTCTGCTCTTTAATATCGGGCTTAATATTTTTTATCTCTTCTATCAGCATTAGTCTCACTTAGTCTAATTCAAATTCCTTTTTCCAATCGCTATCTTTTTCGATCGATTTCTGTTCTTCTTTATTTATAATAAAATTTCCCATTACTAGATAATCCATTTCGGTGCGCATGAAACATGTAAACGCTTCTTCAGGACGATTAACTATCGGCTCACCTCTTACATTAAACGAAGTATTTACTATTACTCCGCAACCCGTTATCTTCTCAAATGCCGCAATCAAATCATGATAGAGGGGATTAGTATTTTTATTCACCGATTGAATGCGTGCCGAATAATCGACATGCGTAACGGCAGGAATATCGGAACGCACAATATTAAGTTTATCGATACCCCATAATTTTTCCGAATCATCATTCATCGGAATCTGCCGTTCTTTTTTCACATCTGCAACCAAAAGCATATAAGGACTCGGTCTATCGATCTCGAAATAATCTGAAATCCGCTCTTCCAAAACTGATGGTGCAAATGGTCGGAAACTTTCTCTAAATTTAATTTTTAGATTCATTATCGATTGCATTTTAGCAGAGCGAGGATCGCCAATAATAGTGCGGCTTCCAAGTGCACGAGGTCCAAATTCCATTTTCCCTTGAAACCAACCGATCACTTTTCCCGAAGCAATAAGTTCAGCAGTTTTATTTATTAATTCTTCACGGTCAGCAGACTTATAATAAGGTATTACTTTAGAATCAAGATAGATTTGAATATAATCATCGCTATAATCCGGTCCGAGATACGACCCCTGTTGAAGATCAGGATAACGCTCAGAATTGAGGGAACGGGCGTCCACTGTAACTGGTATTTCACTCTGTGATGATTTCAAATCTTGTTCTGGAATGGTGATCTTGTCTTCTCCGGAAGTGGGTGTTCCATTCGTTAGAGATTTTTTAACTAAAATTGATTCATCATTATGCTTTAATAAATTCCCCAACGATTTTTCACTTTCGATAGGAGCTGAATCTGAACTTGTTTTACTTATTTCACGTGGATTTCCCAGATACTGATACCACGCAAAGAGTGTAGCTCCGAGAGCGCCGCCGGCATCGCCCGCCGCCGGTTGAATCCATATATCATCAAAAATTTTTTCTTTTAATATCTTCCCATTTGCTACACAATTGAGTGCCACACCGCCGGCAAGTACCAAATTCCTTTCACCTGTTTCTTTTCTAATATGCCGCGCCATCCTCAGCATAACTTCTTCTGTAACGTCCTGCACAGATCTAGCTAAATCCATCTCCCTTTGAGTTAATTTCGATTCAGGTTTACGTGGTTCACCTCCGAATAACTTATCGAAATTTTTATTTGTCATCGTAAGTCCAGCGGCATAATCAAAATATTTCATATTCATCTTGAACGAGCCATCTTCTTTCAAGTCCATAAGCTCACTTAAAATAAGATCAACATATTTCGGTTCTCCATAAGGAGCGAGACCCATAACTTTATATTCGCCAGAATTAACTTTAAAACCGGTATAATATGTTATCGCTGAATAAAGTAAACCGATAGAATGTGGAAACCGAATCTCACTATCGATACTGATTTTACTGCCTCTTCCTGTGCCAAAGCTAGTAGTAGTCCATTCACCCACACCATCGATTGTAAGGAATGCTGCACTCTGAAATGGAGATGGGAAAAAAGCACTTGCCGCATGAGACTCGTGATGCTCAGGAAAAATTATTTTCCCATCGAACTTCAATTCATTCTTGATTAATTCTTTCATCCAAAGCTTTTCTTTAATCCAAAGTGGCATCGCTTTTATAAAAGATTTTATTCCGATTGGCGCAAAGGCAATATATGTTTCCAATAAACGTTCAAATTTCAGAAATGGTTTATCATAGAAAGCAACGATATCGATCTTTTCAATCGAAATCGATGCTTCGTGCAAACAGAAATCGATAGCATTCTTCGGGAAGCGGTGATCGTGTTTTTTTCTCGAAAAACGTTCCTCTTGAGCGGCGGCAATTATTTTTCCATCACAGATTAATGCCGCTGCGCTATCATGATAATATGCGGATATACCTAAAATATTCATAAATTTAAGATACGATTTTTACATCTATCTTTGAAAATCCATTTTAATATTTGTGGTGGAAAAATGAATAAAGAAACAAGGAAAAAAGCTCCGATTTGGTTTTATTTTGTATTGATCATAATTCCGTTGCTATTGATAGTATTGCTTGAGATCGGGCTAAGAGTTTTTAATTATGGAAAAGACTATTCTCCATTCATCACAATTGACGAAAATTTTTCGGAATTATATTTCCCTAATCCTGATCTAACGTTCAAGTATTTTAAGAATGTAAAAAATCCACCTTCCGTAATTTATGACAGCTTCACAAAAATTAAAGACGAAAACACTTACCGCATATTCGTACTTGGCGGAAGCAGCACAGCCGGCTGGCCTTATGGCTTTAATGTCCCTTTCCCTCGCTATATCAAAAGACGCTTAGAGCTACTCTATCCCGATAATAATATCGAAGTCATCAATCTCGGAATCACGGCAGTTAATACTTATACCATACGTGATCTTGTTCCTGATATACTTGAGCAAAAACCCGATTTAATTTTAATCTACGCCGGGCATAATGAATTCTATGGTGCGCTTGGTGTCGGCTCTAATGAATCGATTGGCAAAAGTAAAACGATAATTAATATTGTCTTATGGCTTCGTAATTTCAAAATTACTCAGTTGGTAGAAAATCTTATCTCTTCTTCCGCACAATATATTGCGGGCGATTCAAGTGAGCGAAAAGCACAGAACGAAACTCTTATGTCCAAAATGATTGGCGAAAAAGCAATTCCTTTTGGTTCTGAAGATTATAAACTGGGTCTTGAACAGTTTGAATATAATATGCAGGATATTATCGAAGAGATAAAAGCAGCGAATGTAAATTTGATTATCGGAACGCTTACGAGCAATCTAAAACAAAAACCTTTTATTTCTGAAAGTATTACCCCATACGAAAAAGCTGATAAAGTGTATGAGCAGGCAGAGCAATTAGAATCGGCTCAATCATTCTTAGAAGCAAAGAAAAAATATTATAAAGCAAAAGATTTAGATGCTCTCCGCTTTCGAGCACCTGAAGATTTCAATAAAACAATTTTTAATCTGGGTAAAAAATATGGAGTGGCAGTAATAGCTATCGACTCCATATTTAATTCCAAAAGTCCGAACGGCATTACCGGCTATAATTTAATGACCGATCATCTTCATCCCACAGTGCAGGGTTATCAATTAATTGGAAAAATATTTTTTGATAAAATGATTTCAGAAAATTTTCTACCCAAATTCATAAAGAAAAATATCTCTATTGCAGTGCAGGAAGAATATATGAAAGATACTTTTCCTTATACACCCTTGGATTCAGTAATTGCAGATATACGACTACGAAAATTATTAGGCGCATATCCATTCGTGCCAAAGAACAGCGAGAATGAGCTGATTAAAAATTTACGAATTAACAATAAAATCGATAGTATCGCAGTAGAAATTTATAATCAAGAATTAACATATTCTGAGGGGCATCGTGCACTCGCTAAACATTTTTATGAAATCAATGACGCTGATAATTTTATAAAAGAGATGAATGCGGTAACCAATGATCAGCCATACGTATCGCAGTTTTACGTGCTTGCGGGTGAATCACTTATTAATATGAATCGTTTCGATGATGCTTTGCTATTTTTGAATAAGCTAATAAAATTAGAACGGAACTCATGGGTAACGAAGTGGATAGGGTCGATTTATTTATCGAAGAAGAATTACTCAGAAGCTGAGAAATATTTGAAAGAGAGTGTTTCACTTGATCAAAACGATGCGCAAACATTATATAATCTTGCCGGAGCTTATTTTTATACCGGTAAAATAGATGAAGCAATTGCGGCTACTAAAGCTTGCCTATCAATTAATAATAATTATCCCGGTGCTCGTCAATTCCTCAGTGGCTTAACCGGATTGAAGAATAAGGGAAATTAGTTTTTATTATACGGTAAGTCTATATATATTTTACCAAGATCGGATAACTCGCCATCACGGGAAGTAAATAGATATGTGAAATGATTATCGGGAGAGCCGCCTCTTCCATAGAACCACGCATAACGGAACACATCATCGCGGTTTTCGCAAATTGCTACCATCTGCTTCATCTGTTCGATTTGCTTAGCATACGAATTTATCTGCTGATTCCAATTTGCCATTTCCGTTATCCAAATTTTCTTATTATACTTTTTCAAACGGTCTAATTGTTCACTCAAACCATAGTCATACCAATGGAATGCGAGATAATCAATTAGCGGTTCTCTTCCACCATTTGCCGATTTATATTCACTGATAAAAGCATCGAGCCATTTAACGGGATCGGAAAAATTCGCCATCGTTCCCCATGTCATTGCAGGTCCAACGAGTTCAATATCTCTTCCTTGTGCCTTTAGATCATTTATTACTTGCTCATATCGAAGCCAATCAGTTGCAGCCTGCGTAGGTGTTCTATTTGCTTGATCGGTTAAGTTCGGTTCATTCATTACTAATAAATATTTTATTTCTGGGCGAGAAAGGATTATACTTTTTACTACTGCCATATCGTTCGCACTAGTATTTCCGCCCCATAACATTGGAATAAAATCAACAGCATAAGTTTTATTAAAATTAGCCGGAGCTTTTGAATTGTAGCTTGTTCCCCAATTGTAATACCAGCTAATCCCTTTTGAAATTGCGGCAAAGTCTACTTCGGAAACGAGATCGAAAGCGATCCCTCTTTTAGGGCTTTTGGTTATTGCAGAAGGATTGTCTCCGCCCGGAGCAGTAGCATCATTCTTACATCCCGAGAAAAGTCCCAATAAAATCAATATTGCCAACGCACTCTTTAAACCGTTCGTTAAACTTTTTAGACCAATCGCCGAAATCTGGGATGCACTCGAAGGGCTATTTAAATCACCCTCCACACGTTTTTTTACAATCAAGATTTCCCCTATTGTTTTTTCTATCAATGTATTCTGCTTCATTATTATTACTACTCCAACATTTTAAACTAAGCATATAATTTAAGAAAAATATTTTCTTATTTGTGGATTTTACCACGAGAATATGAAGCGAAGACCCCTATCAAACATAAAACACTAAACAAAATAAACGCTACATGCGTACTTTGTAAAAATTCATTTTGATTAGCAACCGTTATCTGTCTGCCACCGATATAGATCGTAAAAATTACAATCACGATACCCATACTCATCATCTGTCCGATAAGGCGAACCAACGCTAAAGTAGAAGAAGCAATTCCATAAAATTTCTTTTCTACCGAACTCATTATTGCATTGGCATTAGGGGATGAAAAGAGTGCGAATCCCAATCCGAGCATTGCAAGATTACCAACAATAATCACGAAACTAAGACCCGGACTTAAAAAGACAAACACAATAAGACCAACAGTAATTATCGCCATGCCTGAAGAGGAAACGATTCGTGGCTCGAACATATCGGAAAGCTTACCTGCAAGTGGAGAGAATATTGCCTGAATAATAGGCTGTGTAATTAATATTATACCTGCCTCTTTCGGGCTTAGCATTTTAATACTCTGCAAATAAAAACTCATTAAAAATGCAATAGCAAAAGTGGCACTATAATTTATTAATGCTGCACCGCTCGATAAAGTAAAAGTCCGATTCTCTTTGAAGAGAGAAATATTCAACAATGGATTCTTAATTCTCAGTTCGTAATAATAAAATCCGACCCCGGAAATTAAACCAAGCACTATTAAACCAAAACCTAATAATTTAGGAAGCAGCGAAATCCCCACCATAACAAACACGATTATCATTAATAAAATTAGGCTTCCGGTGAGATCAAATTTTCCTGTACGCTCTTCTTTCCATTCTGCTTTCAAATAAAATGCAGCAAAAAGAATAATTAAAACGCCTATAATTGCAGTAATAAAAAAGATATACTCCCAGCCGAAGAGATCAGTGATAAATCCGCCTATAAAAGGACCAGATGAGAGACCTGTATAAACTGCCGCAGTATTGATGCCGATTGCCTTGCCTCTTTGATTCGGTGGATAGACTAATACGAGTATCGCCATTGATGTAGTAAAGATAGCCGCTGAACCAATACCCTGCAATCCGCGGGAAATAAGTAACATCAATTCGCCATGAGCAAATCCACCTAGAAGTGAGCTAAGTGTAAAGATTATAATTCCAGCCTTGAAAAATAACGTTCTGCCATAAATATCAGAAAGCTTACCTGCGGGAACGAGCAATGCCGCTGTTGTTAATAGATATATAGTGGATATCCAGCTAAGAGTTAATGCCGAAGAATTAAATTCTTTGCCGATAATAGGAAGTGCTACATTAAGTCCCGATCCTACAAATGCAGTCATAAACGAAGCGAGAGTTGTAACAAGTAGTACTTTAGTTGGTGAGTTTTCTGAAGAAATTTGATTCATTGATAAATGTGATATCTGCCCCGGCTCCTGATTCTGCTCCGAGTGTGAATTCCCTCCTGTATTTGACGGCTCGACCGGATTATGTCTCATTTTTAAGTAAAGTTCCGAATAATTTTAAAAAACCGATACAAAAATACGAAATTATAGAGCTATATGAGCAGCTTAATTGTTACATATCTTATTTATGCTTATTTTTGGAGATGATAAGTACAAGCAAAATAACCTTACGATTTGGCAAGCGGATATTATTCGAAGATGTAAACCTTAAATTTACTCCAGAAAACTGTTACGGCATAATAGGAGCTAATGGCTCCGGCAAATCAACATTTATAAAAATACTTTCCGGCGAGATCGAACCAAGTTCCGGAGACGTAATTATTACACCCGGCGAACGCCTTACTACATTAAAGCAAAATCAATTTGAGTATGATGAATTTGAGGTAATAAAGACAGTCATAATGGGGCATCAAAAGCTTTATTCCATTATGGAGGAGAAAGATGCACTCTATGCAAAGCCCGATTTCAGTAATGAAGATGGAATGCGTGCGTCTGAACTTGAAGCCGAGTTTGCCGATCTATCAGGCTGGGAAGCTGAATCAGAAGCCGCCGAATTACTCAGCGGTCTCGGTATAGCTGATGAACTTCACAACAAATTAATGAAAGAACTCACCGGCAACGAGAAAGTAAAAGTTCTCCTTGCTCAGGCACTCTTCGGTAATCCTGATATACTTTTATTGGATGAGCCGACTAACCATCTTGATATTATTTCAATCGGCTGGTTAGAAGATTTCCTTCAACGATTCAAAAATACTGTTATCGTTATCTCGCATGATAGGCATTTCCTTAATCAGGTCTGCACTCATATTGCCGATATTGATTTTAGTAAGATTCAGATGTACACAGGCAATTACGATTTCTGGTTAGAGAGCAGTCAATTAGCAGCTAAGCAGGCGAAAGACTCAAATAAGAAAATCGAATCCAAACGTGCGGAGCTTCAAGAATTTATTTCACGCTTTAGTGCAAATGCTTCTAAATCAAAACAGGCAACTTCACGCAAGAAACAACTCGAAAATCTCACACTCGAAGATATAAAACCATCATCTCGCCGCATGCCTTATATAGCATTTAAGCCGGAACGCGAAGCAGGGAATAACATACTTGAAATAAATAATATCACTAAAGATTCTCCTGATGGACTTTTGCTGAATGATATTACATTCCGTGTGGAGAAGGGTGATAAGATTGCTTTCGTTGGACCAAATGACCTGCTAAAGACAACACTCTTTGATATACTTACTTACGAATCGAAGCCCGATAAAGGAAATTTCAAGTGGGGCGAAACAACAAGAACCGCTTATTTTCCAAAAGAGAACGCAGAATTTTTTGATGTCGATCTTAATCTAATTGATTGGCTTCGTCAATATTCTAAAGAAAAAGATGAAACATATATACGCGGATTTTTAGGCAGAATGCTTTTCAGTGGTGAAGAATCACTTAAGAAAGCAAGCGTTTTATCAGGCGGTGAACGTGTCAGATGTCTTTTCGCGAAGATGATGCTCACGGGTTCTAATGTGCTTATTTTGGACGGTCCTACTAATCATCTCGATATGGAAGCAATCTCAGCACTCAATAATAGTCTAATCGATTTTCCAGGTTCCGTTTTATTTAGTTCGCACGATCATCAATTTATTCAGACCATTGCGAATCGCATAATTGAAATTATACCCTCAGGGATAATCGATAGAAGTATGACCTTCGATGAATATATCACGGATGAAAAGATAAAGAAAATTCACATAGATATTTATCACGCCTCTGCGATAGATCTGTAATTTCATTATCTATTAGTCCACACATTAGGGGGGATATTACTTTTATGAGCTGGTTTTTTTCTAGATGACCCACTAGCCTTATTTGAGCGATCATCTTTTGAAACTTCTCTACGTGAACCACTTTTCTCGGCATCACTCTTTGAGCCACCATTTTCCACTCTATTCCTATTTGATCCGCTTCTTTTTGGTACATCTGCTCTTGAACCATTTCTTGTAGATTCATCTTTTTTGAAACCATCCCTTTTTGCATTAGCCGTCCTAGATTCGTTTCTTGTATCTCTATCCCTATTCGGTCTGACATTATTCTGTCCGTCATTCCCTGACCAAATCTTATTTGATTCGTCTCTGCGTGAACTACCGCTTTCAGAGCTATTCTTTCGAGAGCCATACTTTTTTGCTCCATATCTTTGAGATTGTTCGATAGGAGGATTTTCATTAAAGAGATACCCTTTCCGTGGTGCACCCTTTTGGGGTTTTCTTTCATCAGCTCGGGCAGGATTATTAACTTGGCTCACACTGCCGTGCGTACGAGTTTTCGATTTCTCATGAGAGTTTTCATTTTGAATTCGAGATTTCTCACGAGAGTTAAAAGTTGGACTATTCTCATGCCGTGAACCCTTTTTATATTCGGCACTCTTATCATGTCGCTCGCTATTATTATGCACTGAATTCTTATGTGGTGATTCGCTCTGTCGTGATCCACTCTTTTGATTCGATACACCCTTTCTATGCGGCGTGCTCGAAGTATCAGTAGCTCTACTCCCCTTCCGATGCGGTGTGCTTTTTTTCGCCGGTGTTTCTTTTGGTGTATCTATTACAGTCAGCTCATCAAAAAGAAATGGATGACTTTTCACTATTGGTATATGCTTACGTATAAGTTTATTAATATCCTTTATATAAGCTCTCTCTTCTTGATCGCATAGAGAAATTGCGATACCGCCGAGTCCGGCTCTACCCGTCCTGCCAATTCGATGAACATAAGTCTCAGGTATATTCGGTATATCAAAATTAATTACGTGCGAAAGTTCATCAATATCAATTCCACGAGCGGCAATATCAGTCGCCACTAATACTCTTATATCTCCATTCTTAAAATTACTCAAAGCTCTTTGACGCGCATTCTGTGCTTTATCGCCATGAATTGCTTCTGCCAAAATATCAGCTTTTTTCAAAAACCGAACTACACTATCCGCACCATGTTTAGTACGAGTAAATACAAGTGCAGAAGCTATCTCCGTATTCTTCAATAAGTATGTAAGAAGTTTTTTCTTATCAGCTTTCGCTACGAAATAGATACTTTGTTCAATCAAATCCACAGTCGGAGATTCGGGTGTAACTTCAATTTTTACTGGTTCGTGCAAAATAGTATTTGCTAATTTTATAATATCCGGAGGCATCGTAGCCGAGAAAAATAATGATTGTCTTTTCTTCGGGAGAAGTGCAATAATTTTATTTACGTCATTTATAAATCCCATATCGAGCATACGGTCTGCTTCATCGAGAACAAATAATTTTATCTGTTTCAATGATATGAATTGTTGATTAATAAGATCAAGCAGTCTGCCCGGAGTGGCTATTAGTATATCGATACCTCTTCCCAGCTTATCGGTCTGTGCTTTTTGCGATACACCGCCGAATACTACTGCATTCTTTAGCCCTGTATATTTTCCATAAGTATCGAAGCTCTCGCCGATTTGAATTGCAAGTTCACGTGTAGGTGTAACGATAAGTGCATGAACATCGCTTTTCTTTTTATTTGTGCGCTCCTCATTAGAAAGGAGTTGAAGAATTGGAACTGCGAATGCGGCAGTTTTGCCAGTTCCTGTTTGTGCGCATCCAAGTAAGTCCCTTCCTTCTAGGACTACGGGTATTGCTTTTTTCTGTATTGGTGTTGGTACTTTATATCCCTCTTCTAATAATGCTTTATGAATCGGTTTAATGAGATTGATTTTCTCGAAAGACATTTGTTTCCTTTTAATATAATTATAATTTGCCTGCGTCTGCGATTTCCTATCAGTACCGGAGTTTCCAATCGTTCCCCAAGTGGCTTACAAATGCTGCCCATTGACGAATGGCGATTCCTGAATTCCAAGAACATCACTAAAATTCTTGATAGAGTACCGTGAAAAAAAAAGCCGGGCTTATTCAGTCCGGCTTTCTTTTCAAAATTCGACTATGTAAAGTTACGAATTATTTTACAAACATCATCTTTTTGGTGATTGTTTGGTTATTTGTCGATAACTGATAGAAGTAAATTCCACTTGATAATCCATAAGGATCAAAAGTAACACTATAGGTACCTGCTGATTGTGTACTATTAACCACGTTAGCAACTTCCTGACCTAATGAGTTAAATACTTTTAATGTAACAAAACCTTCTTTTGGTAACTGATACTGAATGGTTGTTGTTGGGTTAAAAGGATTTGGATAGTTCTGTGATAATGTAAATGAAGATGGAATAGAATTATCAACTTTTTCAACTGAAGTTAATATAGTCAACCAAGTATCATTAAGTTCGGTGATAATGTCACTTTCTTTAAGAATAAACGAATGGTTTAAACCAAAGCCATATTCATTATCCATAGGTGTACTAGCACTTACAGATTCCATACCTTCATAAGCAGCACCATATTTGTATTCAGCTTTTCCGCCCGGAGTACCGGCAGCAATAGTAAGTAATTTTGACCAAACTCCATCACCAGACACTTTATCGCCATTTTGACCAGCATCATTTAATACAACCATTAGACCTGTTGCTGTATCAGCGGCAACCCAATCTCCAGCCCAAGCACCTAATTCAGCTAAAGCACCTTTCAAACCAACGAAAAATATTTTTTCGATTGGAAGACGAGTACCGGCTTCTTTTGCAGTTCCAGCATTTGCAGGAATTGTTACTTGGAATAAAACATATTGATCTTTAGTAATAGCAGGATTTGAAGGTGTAATATTAGGAACGATTGGATCTAATGTAACTTCTGCTCCATTAGCTCCCATAGTATATACTCTATTAGCTCCGCTATCCCATCCGCCATCAGAGAAACGATTTTCAGGAAGTGCTCTAAACTTCCAATTAACATTGCCTCCAATAGGGGCTTTAATAACCAAAGTAGTTTTATAAATTACACCAGTCTGGAATTGATCTAATACCATTTCTCTGTTGCCCGAAACGATAACTGAACCATCGCTATCCCATCCAGCAATACCTTGAATAGTCATTTGGTCGGTAGCTGAATCAAAGAATCCAACACCTGTACCTGCAATATTTGTAAGGTCTGCTTGAAATGTTACAGTATTATCGGCAGTTGTATCAACCACTTCATCGTTATCAAAATAAACAACAGGCATATCCATATTTGGAGCAGTTACTGTAAATTTACGATTATCAACACCTTCCCAACCGTCAGATGTTCCAATATTAACGAATTTGTATTCGTATTCAGTACCTGCTTTATCATCAGGAAAGTTTACTGTAATAGTATAAATTCCGTCTGCGTCTGTATCCATTAATTCAAAGAAAGTTCCGCTCCAATCCGCTGCATCTCCTGCCGCTGTTTGGAAAGAACCTCGCATAACAATTTTGCTTACTCCTACTTCAAAAGTGCCTTCAGTAATTTTTACATTCATATTAACACTGAATTTTACAGGAATTGCTGCATAAGTGCTACCTACAAATGCTAAAACAAAAAGCATAAGTAATATTTTTTTCATAGTGCCTCCACTAGTTTTGTGTATTATTTTGTTATTATTTTTATTGTAATCTTAAGAACGTCGTAAGATACAAAATGTGTTTATATTTTCATAAAAAATAGTTTATTAAAAACCTATCGTTAAAGCGTATCTCGATATTTCATTAAACATACCGAAATCCATATAAGAATAATCTACGCCCAATTTTACACCTGCTATCTCATAATGCAAGCCGATACCGGCAGTTAAACCTTCTTCAGCATCTTCCTTCAAAAGTGAATTATAACCAACTCTTAAATAAACGATTTTGTTCCAACCTATTTCTGTACCCACATTTAAGTGAGAAGTCTGATTATTAGGATAAAGAGCATCCGTTGCTACTGTCCATTTCCACGATTCATTGTCAAGTAATTCCATACCAACCCCTACTTGAAAATTAAGCGGTAGAGTCCATGAATCAGTTTCCAAAGAAGAAACTATATTAGCATTGTTTCCGGTATTTGAAGGATCGATATCAACAGGTTGAAGTAGATCCTTCCCTGCTAGTTTCATCTCTGTTCCGAAATTAGCGATATTCATACCAATGCGCAAGCCATTAAATTGTGTCCTAAATAAAAGACCAATATCCACAGCAAATGCTGATGCACTCACGTTCCATATTCTTTGTTGGATATATTTAACGGTAGTGCCGATAGAAAAACGGTCGGTAAGATTACGTGAATATGAAAGTCCGAAAGCTACATCCATAGCATCCCACCTTTCGCCTGTACCATTTGGCTGAGTAGCAGTAGTGATCTCTTCCTCGCCATAATCTAATTGGTTCAAGCTTATTGCCACAGTCTGATCGTCATCTAACTTGAAAGCTAAACCGATCCAATTTAATTTTGTATCTACTAACCAATTGGCAGTAGATGCAGAAAATTCATTTCCCTCGAGACGTGCAAGTCCTCCCGGATTCCAGAAAGCGGAAGTAACATCATTAGCCACGGCTACGAATGCGCCTCCCATTGAAGTTGCTCTCGGTCCAACTGGTATATTTAGGAAGTTTGCGGCAGTAGTACCCACCTTGCTTTGTCCATATACCGATACCCCGAAGGCAACTAATATCAAAAAGAAAATTTTTATTCTATTCATATTAAGCTCCAGTATTCTAAATTATTTAATGATAGCAAGTTTACCGGTTTTCTTTCCACCTTCGGGAGTTTCAACCAGATAAAAATAAACGCCGTAAGCAACATCAAGACCTTCTTTAGTTCTTACGTCCCAGCTAACTGTTCCATTTAGCAGGCTGCCATCATGTTCAAGAGTTTTTACTAATGAACCGCTGGAAGTAAAAATAGATATCTTACTTTGAGGCGGAAGATTAATAAAATTAATCACTCTCTCGCCTCTTCCTCTAATTTGTGGAGGTAGTGGCGATTCATATACGTTAGTAACGATATATGGATTAGGTACTGCTTTTATTTTGTCTAAATTATTCTTTGCTTCTTCAGCATTAAAACTAGCTGCAACTGAAGTAAATGTAAATTTATCTTCTTTAGTAATCGGTTTTAGGAAATTAATCTTAAGAGTATCGCCAGTACCTAAAGACTTTGTACTATCGCCTGTAAATGATACAGACCAAGTCAATCTCTTAGTTTGATAATCTGATAAGAAAATTCTATCCCCTTTATTTAACAAGGTATCATTAGTAATCCATGCGAATGGTACTAATCGAGGATTAGATTTTTCAGTAAGATCAAATATTTCGAAATTCCCCCTCTTTGCAGCTAAAGGTAATCCCAATAAATTAGGAGTAGATGACTTATCAAATTTATTATAGAATATAAAGCTATAATCGCGTGCATCTTTTACGCCTTCCGGGAAACCGGGAACAGAGAAAGTGGCAACCGAATAATTAAGTGTTTTAATCGGTTTTTGAGAGTTCCATCCCGTTGTAGTTTGATTGATCTTAACGCTATCAAGTGTCTGGTAGCTTGGATCAATCGATAAATTAAGACCTTCGAATACAGCACCATTAGTTGCTTTAATCGGCATTGGAGCATTGAACATCGTCTGCCCCGTAACTTTATTCGTAACGTTATATCCAAAAGCAATCGGAGTACCTTTTACTAATGAATCAACGAATGTAACTTCATATTGAGCATCGCGAACTTGATAAGGATTCATTACTTCATAAGAAGGTTTTATTTCAGAGCCACCACCTATTCTTGTTAATTCTTTACCTGATTCAGGAGCTACATAACCGATAGCAGGTGCGTTAGGAACAACAGCAACAGTATTAACATCTCTTACTATTGTACCAGTTACATCTTTAGAGATACGCTTAGGAGTTTCAGCCGGGAAAATATTTCTGCTTGCATCACCTCTATCATAAGCTACCACTGCATAATAATATGTTCTTCCATTTGTTACCTCTGTATCTACCCAAAAATTCTTAAGACCGGAATCATCTCCTAGATAAAAAGGAACACCAAGCGTAGCTTCTATTACTTCAGGAGTAGATGGAAAATAACCTGCAATTCCGTTCTTCAAATCGAATTGAGCTACCGGTTTATATCTTTTTGCGTTTCCTTCACCATCTGAGATATTATATGAATCGATAAAATCAGGGTCTGTACCTTTATAAATCAAGTAACCTTCAAAATCTTTTATCTTAGTTAATCTATCAATTGTCTTTTCAGCTACATCATCCCAATAAAGAGTTACTTTACCATCGCCCGGTACAGCTGTAACGTTTGGCTTATCAGGCGGCTGAGGGAAATTATAGTTAGCATCATAAATTAATTGTGCTGTTCTTTTTGTTTTGATTACTCCTCTAAGATCATTACCGAATGCAAGAGCAAGGGAGAATCTTTCGATACCACCGGGAAGAAGCGGGAAATAACCTGAACCATAAACAAAATCGCCATCCTCGCCACGTATAGCTACGTTATTAACAATAGAACTTGGCACATCGAATGAACCGGGACGTAATCTCTTCCACATATCATCTTCATTCGACATGGTTATATCGCCTGCGGGAACGAAATACTGGAAGTTAGTTAATCCAATCTGATCAGATTCATTTACGTCAGTTTTATCGAAATTTGGTTCGCCCTGAGTTGGAACTCCATCGCCTTCACCAAAATCTTTTGTATTTGGTTTACCATCTGCGCCTAGATCATCAATTTGAGCATTCCAATCTCTATCGTTATCTTTTAAGTCTGATCTTGATTCATCAATCATATCATCTGTAACGCCAAGACCTTTTGCGAAGTCTTTGAATTGAACCGGATTAAGTGTATCGATTAATATAACCCCTTTGCTATCAGCTTTATACTGTCTAAAATGTACTTGATAGTTTTCATCGATTAAACCATCGAGATCATTATCAATTCCATCATAAGAATTTTTATTTAGTACAAAACCTGCATTGCCGCTAATAAGGTTACCTTCAGCTAAAACAGTGGAATCCGGGACTAATCTAAAATTTCTTCCCATTGAAGTTACATTAGTAACTGAATTAGGCATTGTGAAAAGGGTTCTTTCATAATTATTTCCAGAATTGATTAACACTAATTTATCATTTGCCTTAAGAGTACGAGGCTGAAAATCATTCTCAGTAAAGTATGGAGCAGAAGAAGGGAAATTCCTTTGATCACCATCATTATCAATACCATCGACAGAATTGCCCGGAGACTCTAAGAATGCGTAAGCAATATAACCAACTTCATTAGGGTTCGGTTGCCATCTTGGATTAGCCGAAGGTCTGATACTTTTCTCAAAATCCCATGAATATGTAATAGCATCTCTTACTTGGAAGAAAGAAACATCATCATTCCATTCATCACCATCAGCGCCAACGAATGTACCAACGATAGTTCCGAATACGGTCTGCTCATAAGTAGTAGCACCAATATTCTCAATTTCGTATAACCAGAACATTACGTCTTGAGCTAGGAATTGAGACCATTGCATTCCACGAACACCCATTCTAATTGCCTGACCTTTTCTTGATGGGTCATTAGGATCGGGTAAAAAACCGTAACGGTCAAACATTTTCTCATCTTTACTATCATCCATCATATAGTAACTTTCTTCATCAGCACTTTCCTGTCCGCGACCGAAATAACCATTCCATTCAGCGATTCCATTAGAATCTACCCATGTAGGTTGATCAGGCCAAATTGCTGGCCAGGTTTCAGGGAATACATTCATTGCAATACCTTTACCGGGCTGATTAATTGCCGGATTAAAGAATCCGGGAATCGGCTCGAAAGTCCATGATGTACCACCACCGGGAGCATAATCACCGCCGCCGGGACGAGATACAGGGGTGATAATTACTGAATATATTGTATCAGTTAAACCATCATTTGTATAATCTTTTATCGGAAGTCTAACACCAACTAAAGGAGAGACATCACCAACGTATCCATTTGTATCATATTTCCATGCAGCTCTTGGACCTTGATCACCAGGTTGAGCAATTACTCCCCAGTTACCAAAAATCGTTCTTATCTGATTACCTTTATGCACTCCGGTTCTTCGGGCTGTTGGGTCTCCCCTCTGAATCTGTCCGAATGCATAAGAAGTAACAAATAGACTTAGTATTACTAAGGTTATTAATTTGTATGTTCTATTCATAAACTTTACCATTTATTTTCATTATTTGATTACCAATTAATTAAAGTATAGCGAGAAACCAAATTCCACTCTTCTAGGTTCTGAGTAGAAATCAGCTCTTCTATAATATTCATCCAATGTATTTACAATCTGCGGAGAGCCGGATTGCTTTCTTAAAAATTCATCCAATGTAAAATCCGCCGATCCGCTATCCTGATAAACGTTAGTCTGATTCTTTATATCAAATAGATTATAGATACGCGCGAAGAAACTAAGTCTGATTTTCTCGGCTAGATCTAAATCATAAAAAGCTCTTAAATCAGCATTGAATGAAGAAGGTTTCAGTTCGCTATTAGTTAATAGTTTGGAGATATTCAATGATTGAGTAGGAGTATATGGGAAACCACTTCCATATTGTGCGATCATACTAACTCCCCAACCTTCGGGTGCTGAATAACTAAATGTAGCATTGATTGTATGTGTTTGATCCCAATTCAATGATACGAGCTGAATCTCCGGCTGTTCGCCGCTTGCCAACTGATTACGAGTAGCCGCAGGGTCAGAAGCATTTCCTTTTGCTGTCTGAAGTGTATAATCAAGTGTAGCTGACCAGTTATTCATAAAACGTTTTGAAACTGAAACAACGATACCTCTCACGAAACCAAAATCACTATTTACGTATTGGCTATACTTACCTGCACCGCCATAAAGAATTATTTCATCGGCTCTTGTACCGGTTAGATTTCTGATATCTCTAAAGTACCCGGTTATATCAACTGTTAATTCATCTGTTAATGCTTGCTGAACACCAACTTCACCGCTCACAGTCTGTTCCGGTTTTAAGTCCGGGTTACCTGCTATGCCTAAATTATCTGTACCGAATCCAAACTTATAATCAGGATTTGAGTAAAGATATTCGTAGTTAGGAGTCTGGAAAAAGTGTCCATAAGAGAAATGAATTACGCCTTTATCTGTAATAGGGAATGCAACACCAAGACGAGGAGAAAACTGCATCTTTGCTTCTGCATCTTTATACCAATAGCCCAATCTTTCTTCGTAGGTCTTTGCAATATTTGCAGGGTTTCTTGGTCTATAAATATCAGGGTCTGTTCTGTCTGTTAAGATTCTTCCATCCGGTGCAAAATAATCGAAACGAACACCTATATTAACAATCATTTCATCTAATTCTAATTTATCCTGTAAGTAAGTAGAAAATTCAACAGGTTTACGTTCATATCTATTAATAGAAAGATTCTCATCCGGATTATTAATATCCGGGATTCTCATATTGACGTAAGGATTAAGGGAAACTTGCGGATCAGGAATTCCATCTTCGCCCGGATCGTAAGTACCATTGCCATTCGCATCTATATATTGTAGTAAACTTGTATCATCATAAGAAACTCCATTTTGATTTAATTCAAAACCGAATTTCATTTGGTGAATACGAGTAACTTGCGAAGTAAGATCAAGCTTCAAACCATAACTATTAGTAGTACGTTTGAAATGCTGTGATTGTGTTCCGCCAGTCTTAAAGCTTGGGCTTTCTTTCGGCTGTTGATCTAATAATAGATAATGTGTGTAACGTGGGTCTCTATAATCTTCATAGACAAAATTTCTATACATCTTATAAAAATACGAACCGCTTAATTGATAGAAAGTATTAGAGCCAATTGTGTGAGTCATACTTAATATACTCGTAGCACCCGAACGCTGTCTCTGAAAATTTCCATCAGGATTTAATTCAAAATCATGATTATAATCTTGATAATGTACTCTATCCATTATATAGTTATAAGTAAGTTTTATCTGAGGAATCGGTTTATAAGTAAGTTTGCCTTGAGCATAAACTTTTTCATTCCAGTTCATAGGAACGATCTCTTTATCTCCGGTTTCCTGAATTGTATAACGAGTTTCTACCGGTTCAGATGGACCTTTATTTACAGTAATATCCCAAGGATTATAAAGTCTCTGCCCTTTCATCCAACCATCAAAATAAACATAACGTGCATTGGTATAGAAATAAAGGGTATTGGGGATAATTGGACCGCTTAAGCTTCCTTCAAAATTCCTGATTGCAGTTGGATTAAAATCTTTACCGCCGCGGAATACATTATCGTTGGTAGTAAAATAATCGCCGAAATAAGTAGTAACGCTTCCGGTGAATCTATTATCGCCTTCTTTGGTTGCAAGATTCACGAATGCCGAAAGAGCTCTTCCGTATTCTGCATTGAATGCACCGCTTATGAATTGAAGTTCCTGAATTGAGCTCGCATTAACGTCAACAACAGTAGAACCATCATAAACGTCAGTAACGGGAACGCCATCGATAGCATAAACAACTTCACCTCTTCTGCCGCCACGTACGTTTCCGCCCACAACACCGGCTTGTAGTTCTAATATCTCGCTAAATTCTGTAACAGGTAAAGATGCTATCTCATCAGACCCGATTAAGGAAGTCGATGCGGTTAAGTCTTTAGTTACTAAAGGTTTTGATGCAACAACTACAATATCCTGACCAAGCTCAACGCTCGTCTCGGATAGCTGTACATCAATTTTTGTGGTTAAATCGATTGAAACTCTTACATCCGAAAAAGTAACCGACTGATAACCGATTGCAGATATTTTAATCGAATAAGTTCCGGGTCGTACATTTAATATTGAATAATATCCTTCAATATCGGATGCAGCTCCGGTAGATGTTTCCAAAACAATTATATTAACAAACGGTAATGCCTCGCCGGTATTTTTATCTAATACACGTCCGGCAATTTTACCTGTCTGCGCTTCTATATTGCTGAAAAGTAATAAAACAAAAAATAGAAAAAAGTACGTAACCGGGTTACGTGCTGTAAAAAAGTTCATGGTGCCTCCCACTAAACAGGGTAATATTTATATTATTCGTGAAAATTAGTAAAAGTTACTTAAAAGAAAAAATTATATCTTATAATTAAAATCTTTTTACTCGTAACAATTTTTATATTTGTGTTGTAAAAGTAGTAAAATAATATGCGATTATGATTTGTAAACGTTTACATTGGAGAAATGTGAAAAGATATATTAAAACCTTAGGTATTATTTTCTTTGTATTCTGCCCCACTAATTTTGCTCAAAACTCCTCGCAGGATAAAATTATTGCTCTTATCGGCGATAAACCCATATACGAATCTGAGTTTATCGAACGATTTGAATTTACACCAATTCAGAAAAAACAGATAAAAAAACTTATTCCTGAGCTCAAACTTGAATTCCTTTATACACTTATAGCCGAAAAGATTTGGGCAAAATATGCGGCAGAAAACAATTTCGATACAACCGAAGCAATTCGCTATGCAGAGAAATCAATCGAAAAAATGTATCTCCGCGATGCTCTCTTTAATAAAGAAGTAAGAGAGAAAATTGTTATCGATAATAAGATGGTCAATACGGGAATGGAACGTTTTAATAACCGTCCGGTTATCCGTTTTATTACTTCTCTTGATTCAACTGAAATTTTTAATCTTTATGAACTCCTTAAATCGGGAGCGAATTTCGATACGCTGCTTTCGACACGCCCTGAATTCAAAGAGCAGACCGAACCGCAATCAATAAAATTCGGAGCCCTTCAAGATTATGTAGAAGAGCAAGTGTATAAACTAAAGTCGAAACAATTCACAGCTCCTATTGCCGCACCCGATGGCTGGTATATTTTTTATGTCTATAATATTAAGCGACAATTAGCCGCAAACTCTAAAGAGACAACCACTCAATTAGAAGAGATACAAAAAATTATAGAAGATCGGGAAACACAAAAAAACTATGATACTTTCGTTAGAAGTTTTTTCACCGGTAAGAAAGTAGATGCCAATAGTCGGTTATTTAATCTTCTCGCAAGTGAACTCGAAAAAGTTTTTAAAGAAAAAGAAACGATGCGGCAGATCGATAGCTCAGGGCTTTATAACCTTAATCAACTCGATGTAATAAAAATAGAAAGCGATATTAAGAATGACCTCTCATCCCCATTTATTACAATTGAAGGAAAAGAAATTTCGCTTAAAGAATTTTTTCGTGATTTCGCTTTTGATGGATTGGCTCTCGAAGCAGTAGATAAACTATCTATATATAATAGTCTTAATAATCGAGTGAAACGATTTATAGAATATGAATTACTTGCAGATGAAGCCTTTCGTCGCGGCTTGCAATATACTCCCGAAGTAACAAATGCAGTCCGGATGTGGCGTGATAATTACTTGGCGCAAGCAGTTAAGGCAAATACTATCGAGCAAGTTCAAGTCTCGGATTCGGCGGTAAAAGAATATTATTCTAAACTATATAAGAAAACTGAAATTCCTGTTCAGGTAAATATCATCGAAATCTTTACAGATAAATTAGAAGAAGCAAATCGTGTTCTGCTCGATGCCCGCAATGGAGTTGATTTTAGATTGCTCGCAGATAAATTTAATAAACGCGAATGGACGAAAAAATCACACGGAGAATATGGCTACTTCCCTGTTAATACATTTGGCGAAATCGGGAAAGCGGCTTCATCAATGGAGATCGGAGATATCTTCGGTCCGATAAAAAATGATGGAGGTTACTCGGTTATAAAATTAATCGATAAAAAGAAAAAAGAATTTCTGCCTGAAACAAAATCTTTCGATGAAGTGAAAGAAGATTTAAAAAGAAAAATCGCAGTTGAAAAAGTTACTAACGGTATAATAAATAAAACGGCGAAGCTAGCTTCCGAGTATGGAATAACAATAAATAGAGATGCACTGAATGCAGCGGAAGTAACAACAATAAATTCATTCGCAATGCGTATAATGGGATTCGGGGGGAAGATAACCGCAGTGCCATTGGTATCGCCTGAAACGGATTGGGTAGATATTTGGCTAAAGAAGAAGGAACCACTCCCATAATGGAAACCACCCTAAATAAAATTTACTGTAAATACGGAGATAATCTGCTTATATGAGTGTTAAATCAGAGGCACTTTCGCAGCTTAATATAGCTGTGGACGTTTTGAATGAGAATAATTTTTCCTCCTTGGAAATTATTGAAAAAGATTATCATTACGAATCGACTATTCAGTATGGAACGGATAAATTCAAACTCCTTTTTTATTTTGGCAAGAAGGGTGTAAAAAAAGTAATTCAGGGAAATAGCAGCTTACCGGCATATAAAGAAATAGAAGAGCTCATTTCGGGAGAGATGAAACTGGGGCTTGCGAGTGGAGTTTCCGGTAAAGATATAGGTGGTGTCTCAGGTGGTCGAGCAGGCACTCTTTCCGGTGGCAACCCTCTCCCTCCGGTATTCGTAGAACCTGAGTCCTACATCGGTACTGATGAATCGGGAAAGGGTGATTTTTTCGGTCCGCTCGTATCGGCAGCATTCTATGTCGATAGTCTCAAATCGCAGGCTCGTCTTAGATTGCTTGGAGTAAAAGATAGCAAGATGCTTTCAGATAAACAGATCAGAGGGATTGCCGTTTATCTCCGCACTGAATTTGAAGGATGTTATAATATCATCTCAATCAATCCCGCACGCTATAACGAAATGTATCCGAAGATTATGAACATAAATAAAATCCTGAATTGGCAGCACTCGAAAGCCATTGAAGGATTATTGGAAGTAACAAAATGTAAGACAGTAATCACAGATAAATTCAGCAAGCGAGAACTTAACATTTCGCTTAAGAGTGATAATAGCGATATTGATTTTATTATGTTAACGAAGGCAGAACGTTTCGTAGGAGTGGCGGCGGCTTCTATACTCGCACGTGATACTTTTAATCTTTGGTTCGAGCGCGAAGCAAGAGAAGGAAGAAAACTTCCGAAAGGCAATGCCGCAATTGTGGAAGAAGCTGCAAACAAAATTATTGATGATCTAGGGAAAGATGCGCTTAATAATTTTGTTAAGCTTCATTTCAAAACCACACTTAAATTAAAATAATTTTATAACTTTGTGATACTATATAATATCGTCATTATTAAATGGAGTAACGAGTGGCAGCAAAAAGTGTAAAGCGAATTGGAATACTTACAGGCGGCGGCGATTGCCCCGGACTTAATGCAGTAATACGCGGCGTTACTAAGCCCGCACTCGATTACGGACTTAAAGTTTTCGGAATACTCGATGGCTTTGAAGGATTAGTAGAAGGAAGAGCGCAAGAACTATATAATAAAGATGTTTCGGGAATACTTTCGACAGGCGGCACGATCCTCGGATCATCAAATAAAGGCGACCCATTCCATTGGCCCATTAAAATCGATGATAAAGTCCACATCATGAATAAAGCAAAAGATGCTATACGGAATTATGAAGCATGGAATCTCGATGTGTTGATAGCAATTGGCGGCGATGGCACGATGCATATCTGCAATCAATTAAGCCAGATGGGACTAAATATTGTCGGAGTACCAAAAACAATCGATAACGATCTCGAAGCAACCGATCAAACTTTCGGACATGATTCTGCTGTATTCGTAGTCTCCGAAGCATTAGATAGATTACATACAACTGCATCATCACATCATAGAGTGATGGTAATAGAAGTAATGGGAAGATATGCAGGATGGATAGCTCTTAATGGCGGAATAGCAGGCGGCGCTGATATTATTTTACTACCCGAAATGCCATTTGAATGGGAAGCAGTTTATGACCGTGTATTGCAGCGTAATATGATGGGCAAAAGATTTAGTTTGGTA
>JALNXG010000022.1 GCA_023230485.1 Melioribacteraceae bacterium | reverse complement strand
TATAGCTTTCAAAGTCACTGTCTCCATTGTCCCAATAAATATATCCAATTTTACCTTCGTGTGAATACACGAAATTCCTAACTTCTTTTATTGTCTTCAAATTTCCTTTGCTTCTTTTAATACTTTTAATTCCTTCAAAAAAACCTGTTAACATTGGTTTGGATTTATTATATTTCTCAAAAAATTCTTTTCTTTCAGTTATCTTTTTACTCATAATATTTTACTCCTCCTCACAACCACATTCTTTAACGTCTTTTAAATCATTTAAGTTATACTCTTCAATTAACCACTCATTCCTATTTTTAGTATTAGTTTTAATGACGTAAATAAGTTGTAAGATTTTATTTAAAAATTTATATTTTGAATTTTTCCAAGCAGTTGTACCTACTGGGAATCGAATTGTCTCTGTTTTTTTAATTGTAAATATTCTCATTTTTCTTAACTCCTTATAAAAGATGTTGTATTGGTTGATTCTGTAGTTTGTTTTACCAAAGCAGTTTGTTCTTTCTCAGATTCTGTAGTTGTCTGTATTGCTGCCTTTGGATTTAAATCAACCCATGAACTATTATATTTACTAGTTGCTAAAACATTAACAATAGTATCAGCATCATAAAAATTATAATGTTGATATATATCTACTGGTTTATTGTTAATTTTTGCAGTATTTATTCTATTAGTATTTGATCTTTTTATTATATCTATAGATGGAACAATAGTAAATGGATTTAAATTTCTATCTAAAGTTATTTTAGCTCCTTCTTTCCAGTATTTAAGAACTGGTTCTGGATATGGTCTGCCAGATTGTACTTTGAAAAAATAAACTTTTAAATATCCTTTATTTAAAGCAAAAGCATCTGTTTCTAATAATCCTTCTGTGGCTAAAACTTTATATTTTGTTCCTGGATATAATTTAATCATCGCTTCCGCAATAATGTTATATGTTTTATCTTTTGCAAATTCCACTTTTTTAGGAGTAGAATATGTTTTGAAATTAAAAATGTTATCAACAATTAAGATACCCGACCTCTTAAAAGCTCCAGTTTTTTGTTGTAATAAAGAATTATATGATAATAATAATATATCCCAAGCCTTTGGAAATAAGATATAATCTTTTGCAATTGTTAAATTGGTAGTTGCTGCTGCTGCTTGTGCTTGTGTTGCAAGACTTGTTTGTATTGTAGTATCATAATTAATAGTAGTAACTGGTTCTGAAATTACTTCTGTTGGTTTTTTAATAAATTTCTTATAAATTAAAAATCCACCAAGACCTAACATTATTAATGTAAAATAATCCATTTTTTACCTCGTTAAGATATGTTACAACCGACACCATTTAAAAAACTACAAAGCTGTCTCCACTGAGACTCAACGCTGCTATTTGCAAACCAGCGTATATGACCATATGTCGCTTCATGTTTTTTTAATATCGTTAAGAATCTACCTATTATTTCTCTAAGTAGTTTTGGTGATTCTTGTTTTCGATAATTAATACAATCACCAGTATTATAGCAGTTAATTGCTGTTTGAAGAGTCATATTTCTTGTCCAAATGCCACGAATATCAGCTGCATTACCATATTGGTTCCATAATCTTGCTAACTTATCACAACCAATATCAAGATTAACATCTGGATTTAATAGTATTCTATTACTTTCACCAGGTTGAATAGTTACTCCATATTTATAAAAAAACTGTGGCTTCATCTGTAATAATCCATAAGCACCCCAGGCTTGATGATCGGCTTTTTCAGGTGACGCATTAAGTACTGCTGCAAACCCAGAATCATTTTGTGCAGCTTGCAATACTGTGTTCCAATTAGAATCTTTATAATTTATAGCATTGGAATTAAATCCGCTTTCTTTTTCAGCAATTGCTAAAACTAACTGTACTGGAACATTATATTTTCTGGCATAATACACAAATTTAGTTCTTAAAGCATCCGTTAATCTTACATAACTTGTAAAACTTTCAACCATATCTTCTGCTGCCTCTGTAACCGTTCCTCCCTGTGATTTTACCTTTACTATTAAGCCTGTTGCTGCTGCTATCAGAGGAAGTCCTATTGCCAATATTTTGTCTTTTCTTTCCATGTTTATGCTGAAGGTCTATCATAAAAGTACTCAAAGTTAGGACACAGTTCCATAATTTTATATTGATTCCTGTATTTATCCCAGTAGAAGCGGCATACACAATTTGGATTACTTCTGTATTGTTCACACATCTTTTCAAACATTACAGCTTGTTCATTACTTAATAGTAGGCTTTGTGCTCCTTCTATCTCGGATAAGCCATTTGTTGATGGTTCTACTACAGGAACTACAACAGGAATTGTTTCAATCTGACTATCTTTATACTTCCTATAATAATGATATAATCCTGCACCAATAGCCATATAAATTAATTTATCCATTTTTTACCTCGTTGACTAAATTTAATAATAAATGTTGTATTACTTCTATATATTGAGCTTCTTTTGATTTAATATTATCCCATAAATAACCTTTACGTGAGTAAGCATTTGATAAAAAACTTTCAAACCAATGCTGGGATATTAAAAAAAACAAACTGTTATAATCTGTAATATTAATTTTATTATTATTAATATATAATAGATTATTTATATAATCAATAACATAAATTGGTCTTTCTTTATTAAATATATATTTTTTATTCTGGTTATCCCAACCTGGATAACCATATCCAAAATTAATAAATAGTTTATTCTGGTTTAAATAAACAAAAATAGTTAAATCACTTTCTGAATATGGCATACTATCTATTAATATTATTTTATTATTATCAAATTCAGAAAGAATATTCTTAATAACTTCTTCTTGATTTTTTAGATATTTTTTTAATATTGTATCCATGTTTTACTTTCTTTTAAGTAGCTTCAAAGCTCCGTAAATAGTACCAACCAAGAATAACCATCTTGGTACATCATATGATTGATGTAATTTATCACCAAGTTGAACATATCCCTGTATTAATAATCGTGGGACTGTAAATAAATATCCTACGATATTATTAAATTTGTCAATACCTTTTTCATCTGGTGTTACTGTTGCAGTTATTATTGTTGTGCCAGCTTCGATCATTTCATTTGCATCATTAATAATCTGCTCTGGTATATCGTCTCCTAAAAAATAATTCATAATTTCTGCTCCTTTATAAGAATTTAACGATTGCTCCGACAATAGCTCCACTGGCTATTGACGCTAATAAACTGTATTTTCCAACCATATATTTTAAATCTGCTTTCATAATACCATTTTCTTTAATTTGCTTTTCAAATTTTTCATTGCATTTTTCATATCTTTTCTGGCAAGTTTCGTGTATGCCTGATGTTTCACTGCCAAAATCTTTGGATTTATCTTTTAAATTGTTAACCATTTCAGATAGCCCCGCCATTTGCACCTTCATTCCAATTACTTCTTTATAAAGCTGATTAAGAAGTTGTATTGAGGTCATACTCTCGATTTGAGTTATTTCCGATTCTTTTGGCATTTCAACCTACCTTTTCAGGCAACTGTGCCTGGTTTTTCTTACCCCTTGTTAACATGAAAATTATAATTAGTCCACCAAGTAATATAGCACCTGGTAAAATATATTTCTTATATCCCTGATGTTGTTTTATCATTACTGGTATAACATCATTCATGACAGTCTGAGTTAAAGCATTTAAATCAATACTATGGTTGCTAGCCAAACTTTGAGCATCTTTTAAAGTCTGAGTATTAGAGATATTATTCTGCTGTAAATAATATGCAACAGCAATTTTAAGGGCAATCTCCTGTTCAGTGGTTAATACATTAGTTTTTTGTACTGCTGTCTGGCCTGAATTAACTAAAACCATTGTCTTAATTGCTGCAGTACGACCATATAGCCTATTTATTGCATTCGTTAATTGTCCAGTAGTGATGCTGCCAGCTATTCTTTGATCTATTAAATCCCATGCTTCTAATATTGATGTTTCAAGTAAGTTTGCCATGATTATAACTTCCTTTTAATAATACTATAAATAATAACAGCTCCTGCTACGATTCCAACAGCTCCAAGTATTATTTTAGTAGGATTTATTTCAGATAATAGATTATCACTTCTTCCTTCTTCTCCAAGCTGGCTAAATTTGTCAAGCACTTCATATGCTTGATTGCATTGCTCAGTTGATAACTGTCCAGACATACATCTATCCATAATATCTAAACCTCTGGATGTTATCGTATTATATAATTGCTGGGTTGCTTGAGCTGTTGGAAGCAGTCGATCACTTAATGCCTGAACAACAGTATATGTTAAATAAGCTGCTCCTGCTACCATAACAACGCCAATACCAAGAATAATTGGTGCAATACCTAAACCACTTGTTCCAGCGGATACAGCTCCTGCCCCTGTTGATATTCCTGATGGTAAAGTTCCAATAACTCTATAATCACAGTTCTCTGCTATATTACAAACCTGAATTATTGGTAATTCAACTTGATGATTAGCAATAAGCCAATCTCTAAAATCTAATGCCAGCAGATTATAAGCTATAATTTGTGAATGTAATTGAGAGGCTTCTGCTGATGTTAATAAATCATTTTTATCCTTATATTGCCTTGTTATGAAAATTAATTTATCACTTATTTCAATTAATTTTTCATAAAAATCCTTAACCTGCATACCAGAATAAATCGCTGGTGAAGATACCCAACTTCTTATCGTGTCAAGTATTCCAGCAAAACCTTTTGTGTTATTATACTGATTCATTTTTTTACCTCTTCATAATTCTATAAGCTGCAAATAATCCTAACGCTATGCCGCCATATAATATATATTTATTTTTTTCATCTGTTGTTGTTTTAAGTAAGTTTTTAATATCTATTGATTTTTGAGCTTTTGTTTGTTTTCCTAAAATATTCTTCTCTGCTAATTTTGGATTATAAACTGGTAAAGTTGCATAAATATTCCAAATATATATTAATTTTGTTTCAACATTTGATAATTTAGTTATCATATCTTTAAAAGTATATGAACCTCTTGTTTTATAAGCATAACTTATTCCTGGAAGTCCATCATGGTATGGATCATGAAATAAATCTATTTTAATTTCTTGTTTTGGTGTTGTCGGAACACAAGAATCAATATATCCTTTCGCTCCACAATTCCAATATTCTGTATGATCTATCCATATTTTAGCTTCTTTGTTTAAAAAGTTTTTAACTATTCCAGTAATTTTTATATATAAATCAATATCTAGTGTTTCTATAAAATACTTTTCTATAGTTGTGTCTATTTTTTGTTGGATTGAATTCATTGTAGATTCATTAATTCCATTATCTGTTCTTAACTGCTTCATGGTGTTTTTATAAAGAGTCATATCAAGTTTTCCATTTCCAGAAGTCATTGCCTTATCATAAGGTTGTTTTAAAAATTTATCTACAAAATCAAAAAGATTATAAGTTTTAAATATTTTTGTTTTCTTTAACTTTTCATAAGGATATAAACTTGTAAATATTGTTTTTTTGGTTTTTGCATCCTTTCTTATTAATTCTAGTAATTGTATATTTTTAGTAATAAGAAATGGCATTTCAATACATTGATTATTAAAACCATAATCATCATTGCACCATGAACCTCGACCTAAAAATCTTGGCTCACCTTGTATTTCTGTTATATATATTGGTAATTTCAATTTTAAGTCAGCAGCATTCATAAATAATTTTAAAGTATATAATAATAATGCATCATCTTCCGTTAATTTTGCAGATTTATTTGAATTATAATATTTTTTCCACAGTAATCCACCTGCTAAATTTATCGGATCTAAAAGAATTGGAAAATTCTTTTCACAAGCTGTAAATGCTTCATTGTATAATGATAAACTTGATTCTGTTTCTGCTGTTTCTTGAAATACCTTATACATTAATGCTTGTTTTATTATATCATCTCTTGTTTTAATATTAGTTAACATATTATCTAGTAAACCATTATATAATGGCATCCAGATAGACCATGTATTATTAAAATCTGCTTTTGCTGATTGTATTGCGGCTATTGTTGATTCTGTTATAACCTCTCCAACGATTGCTCCAATACCTCCCGATAATGCTCCTGCTATAATACTAACAAGTGATCCAAAGGCTCTCCAAATATCCTCTACTTTTGATATATATTTGGCCTGTGTACCTGCTTCATCCATATCAACAAGAGCTAAATTCTTATAATCAATTTGCATCTTTACCTACTTATACTATAATCTTTTTCTATTTTTATCTTATCTATGACTTTCTGATCTGTAGTTCCACAATCCCTCCCATAAGATAAAAATTCTTTCCTTGTACTTGGTGAAATAATACCATACATGCTCCTCGGATTAAAAACAATTATTTTAAATGGTTTTAATGAAATAACTACCCAGTGATGTATAACATATCCTTGCTTCTCATTTCCATAAGATCCACATTGTGTATCCCCTATGTCTATATCTGGATATGGGCGTGGTTTAATTCCTTCAAAAAAATTTGTTAACATTGGTTTACTCATGATTTTCCATCCTCTTTTAAATCTTCGCCTGTAATTGCTGATTTAATAAAGCCATAAATAATAACAGCGAATATTAAGATACCAGCATAGGTCATTGTTGATAATCCTGAAAGTCCGTCCCCGCTTAATTGGTTTGGACTTTTTTTTAAAACCATAAAGTTTTTAGTCTGTATCTTCATTATTTTTTACCTGTAAATTCTGGAATTAATATTCCAAAAATAAGATATAATCCAACTAATCCGACTACACCATAAATAGCATAAGTTGTTATTGAAGTTGTTGTTTCATCAGTTGCAGCATCTCTCAAAGAATTCGATTTGATAGATTTTAGTTGACTTGTAAAAACTGTTCTTGCATTCGGTATGTAAGTTAATGATTTTATCTGCATGATTATTTTGCTCCTGTTACTTTGTTATTTAAACCAAGCAATATTGCCTGGATTGTTTCTATATTTATATCTGCTTTTCCTAATTCCTGACTTCCTATATTTCTATTAACAAGATTGATCATGCTACGAGTTGCACCGAGTTTATACATAACATCTTGTAACGTTGCCTGTGTATTTAAGCCTTTTTTCTGAGCATTTTTAAATATAGCATATACCAATAATCCTATACCTCCAAGTCTAAAAATCCATGATAAATCTTGTTTTTTATCCATTAACTAAAAAATCCTTGTAAAAATGGTTGTTTTGCCCGTTCTAATATTCCTATTGGAACAGGTTGATAACTATTAATATAAATCCAAATTGCTTTTTTTATCTCTCCTGTTGTTGCAGGATGCATATTAACACGTAGCCAGGCATTACAGGAGTAAATTCTTTTCTGAGCCATATAACTTAAAATATATGATAAATAATACTCTGGTATTTCTAATAAATCAGCCATCTCTTTAGCTAAAATACCTCCTGGAGGGATATGTTGACATATTAATTTAACTACTTCTTTTATACCACCTGCATTATTTATATACCTTCTTATATTTCTAATGATGGTTTCAAGTTTAGTAATTAAATCATCATAATCTTTAGCATCTGTAATAAGTTCTTTTTTATTAGCCCAGTATATTTTATATTTATTTTTATAGACAGTTATCGTGAAAAAATCACAGATAAATTCTGGATACATCGGAATGAAATTCTTAAATCCAAAATTCAAACATAGATGCTGCATCTGATTAATTTCTTCAGCTCTGGTCATTTGATATGCAAACCTCTCTCTGAAATTGGTTTTGCAACTTTATCTGCTAATTCTTGATATTTAGTATCCAATTTAAGCATCATATCATTTATTTTATTAAACTCTTTTCTATTTTCTGATATAATAACCAATAAATGTATTATATCTTTAAAATCACTACTTACTTCATCAACAAAATCATCTGCCATAAGTTTGAATTTAATCATACCTAAAAATAATAATGTAAGCAGTAAGCCACTTGCGAATATTAATATTGTTATTACATCATCCATTATTTACCTGTGCTATACGCTAATTCATTAATATATATATCAATATATGGAGTTTTAATATCGGTAATAGTTATTTCATATAATCCTGTAAAGCTATCTAATCGTTGTATAAAATAGCTACAAAACCGACTCCATTGATTTTCAAAACTCTTACTATTAAAAGTATAATGATTGATAATCATGACTGCATCTTTTGACATTTTAGACCAGGAATGATCAGGTTTAACTTCCAAAGTTAATATTTTATCTGCAAATTTAGATTTAATTATTTGTTTTAAACCTGGAAATATGATCTCAACCTTTCGATCATCTGTAAACTTTTCCCATAATATATAATTTAGATTTCTATCCATAATACCTAAATATTTACTCCTATATTTGTAAATTGGATTTTTATAATTTATCCTACCAGACCATCCTTTTTTATAAATACCAAACTTTTCTTCTAATATATCATATATATAATCGTTTTTAATATGAAAAGATAATTGTGGCCCATTGGGGGATCGACATATAATATTTTTTCTCCATAATCATCCTCTCCAATACCTATATTCCTTGAATTGTAATATGGAATATATGCAAAGTAAATTAATAATATATTTTTATAACCATAAAAATCTGGAGATAGTTCTTTTGCTAAAACATTGGATGCAAAACATAAAGCAAGTATTTTCTCTTCTGTTGTGAATTTTTTATATTCTTTTGATATTAAATGTTTACCATATTTTATAATATCTTTTTCTACTACATCGAATTTTGGTATTGATTTTATCATATCAACATCCATTTCATCAATATATGGTTTTATGTTTGTACCTGAAAAAAACATAAAAAACTCCTAAAAAGCATTTACTGCTTCTAACATTTTAGCATCATTTGTATGACTATATATATTTAAAGTTATTACTGGTGATGAATGCCCCATTAACTGTGATATTGTTGTTATATCAATGCCTTTTTGTAATAATAATGTTGCAAAAGTATGTCTTAAAATATGGGGCGTTAGAAAATTGAAATGTATTTTATCTTTGAAATTCCTTATGCTATCTCTTACGGCATCTGGACTGATTGAGAATAATAAATCTGCTTCTTTGAAGTTATTCTTATTAATATAGGTTAATAATAAATCTTTAGCTTCTGGATTTAAGGGTACTTTTCTCTCTTTATTACCCTTACCAATAAATACCAAAAAGTAATTGTTATTATTAATAAAAATATTATTTTTTCGTAACCTGGTTATCTCTCCAATTCTTAAGCCAGTATAGGGGAGTAATAATAATAAAGTTTTTAACCTATTGCTTTTTTTAATATTATTATTAACGTATGTTTTATATATCTCTAATTGCTCAGAAGTAAGATATTTAATTAACTTTTTTTGAGATTTATTTCTTGATTTAACATATGGTCTAACTACTCGTTTTATATCATCTATATTTGATATGTTATTTGATATGAAATAATTCTGTATGGCATAAAACCGTGTTTTTATTGTAGATGGTGATTGATTTTTGAGACTATCTATATAATTTCTGAACTGTATAAGAGTATGACGTTTATTTGAATATTTATCAAATAAATTTATTGAAGTTTGGTAGGTTCTTTTGGTACATTCGGCATACATTAATTATAATATATGCCATATTCAATATGGCAATGTCAATAATGAGACTTACTTTTATGCTATGGGTTGAGAAGATGGTGACATCTGTATAATATTAATCTCTTCATTTTTTGCATCAATTGTTTTTTCAGCCTTTTCATTGAACCAATTATCTATAATAAAGCGTGCCAATTCTCTTTTTATTTCTGTCTTTGACTCTGTCTGTGTCGGGATTTCTTTATCTTTAACACACATTAAGCCAATTGGCAGTAAGAAATAATCAAATTCTTTTCCACCATATTGAATAGGAAATCCGCCTGGTGAGAATTTTATATTACTCATTAATGACTCCAATGATCCAAAATGGATCATTGGCATACTACCAAGATCAAAAGCTCTGTCCATATCTGGGGAATTAATTCTTAAAATCATGCTAAATACTCCTTTTGTTTTTTGATTAATTTAATATAATTTTTTTGAATTGTCAAGACCAAAAAGGCAGGATATTTGCCTACCCTGCCTTTATACAGAAAAAATCTTAAAATTTCAAAACGGTAAATATAATATATAAGTATTTTTAAATTTGTCAATTAATTTTTGACAGGATAATTATGATGAAATTCTTTTGTCATCCTATCCTGTATTTTTTTGTAGTCTTTGTATGAGAGTGTATTGTTGAAACTTTGTACATACCTCTCCTCCTCATCAAAAACTACACAACAATGACTATTGATCGTCTTTGCAACTCTAAAAACAACCGCATTTGATAGCGGGTGTTTCAAAATATACTCAGGAACTTTTGTAACACTGAAGGGTTGCAAAATTTCCTGCAAGAATTCTTTCAAGTCGAATTGAGAAACTTCAATTTGACTTGTCTCTTTTTGTGCTTGCTCTATGAGAGCATCAGCATCATCAGCTTTGAAGGTTTCTATGTTTTTAAGATTGGTTATATATTGTATAACCCTCTCTTTTGTCTCTCCTTCAAAAATCCTTCCAGCAATTTCAATTGCTAAATTGTAAACATTTTTATTCATGGTTACCTCCAAAACTTAAATAAAAATTATCAAAATTGAATGAATTCTCTGCAATTTTCATCATGAGAGAATAACTCCAATCATCTTTACTGGGTGTGTGTAGGGCTTTGTCTTTCGGGTTTTGGACCCGATATTGCAGCCTGCATACTAGAATTGGAGTCTGTTGTTTTAATCTCAAGACTATATCCCTTGAGATAACAGGATCATAACCTGTTATCTCTCTTATGTTGTTTGCCGTTTCTTGGTAACCTACATAAGATTCTATTTCGACTCTTTCAGCAAGAGCTAATTTCAAAAGTCTGCAATACATTTCTCTGCTGATTGTATTGTGTTGGAAGAGCCCATTTTCATTTTGTGGAATTACCGCAGAATTCATAAGATACATTTTTGTAAATTTTTTTTCCATTTTCCCTTCTCCTTGTGCGGGTAGTTATACCTCTGCAGACACCCGCTTTTGTCTTGCAGAGAAAAAATCCTGAAATCAATAATATATTTCAATTTCAGGATGTTCTTTTTGTATTTGTTTAATTTCTTCAATTGATTTTTCGTTTAACGGATTAGCAGTTAAATAAATTTTTTTCAATTGAGGTAATTTTTTTATAAGTTTATCAAGCCCTTCTATTTTGCTGATTTGATTGTATCCCAAATTAAGATAATTCAAATTAACAAGTTTATCGAGCCCTTCTATTTTGCTTATTTGATTTTCACCCAAAAGAAGCGTATCCAATTTAACAAGATTATCGAGGCCTTCTATTTTGCTTATTTGATTTCCATATAAATAAAGGCCTTTCAAATTAACTAGTTTATCAAGCCCTTCTATTTTGCTGATCTTATTGCTCCCTAAAGAGAGCGTATTCAAATTAACCAGATCATCGAGGCCTTCGATTTTACTGATTTTAAGATTACTTAAATTTAAATATTTTTCCATTTTTCTCTCTCCTCATACGGGTAACCTAACCTCTGCAGACACCCGCTTTTGTCGTGCAGGGGAAAAATCAGTATAAATTTTTCTTCTCTTCCAGCTTATCAACCTTGCGGTTGATTGTCTCTGAAAGATACTTATCTTCTTTTTTACCTTTCGGAATTGAGAACATATCCTGCATCATGTTCTCAAACTCCAGAATATTGTCAAGTATATCCTGATTGATGTCACCCATCAACTCATAATATATTTGCAGTTTTTTATAATTTACTACCAAGTCGGTTATAGAACCACCTGGATAACCATCACTTTCTCTCTTCTCTTTTAAGAGCTTTAATCCTGCTTTCATATTAGAAAGATTGGATTTAATATCTTCTAATATGGATTCTTGCAGGTTGCTCTTGCTTCGGTTTGTTGAGAAGAGATATTCGTAAATTTTCAGTCTGCCTCCAATCTTTTTCATCTCCTCTTCTATCGCCATCAGTTGAGTTTCAAAACAATTTGCAACAAAGTATGTTGCCTTCTGAACCTCCAGTTGTACACCACAGAGAACCTGTTCTATATAGTTTTGGAGATCGGAGGAGACCTCATATGATAAGACATAATTCCGTCTTTCATCATACTGGCCTGCCAGATATGTCAGGTCTTGAAAGTCACCTGAAAAAGATTTTATCCTATCCTCTGTGCCGTCATACACGGCCAAGGCAGCATTTTTAATATCCAGCTCAGTACTGGATTGTTTTTGTGAGACTTTGAAATTACGGATATAGATATGGTTGTCTTTCACAACCTTTGCTTCATGCTCTTTGCTGTGAGTATTGTAGTGCCTCACGGCATGGTCAATACACTTATCTATGCTTGTCTGTGTGTGTTTTGTCATAAACTTTGGTGATAGTGGATCACCAAGTTTTACTTTTGCAGGCTTCCATAAAACAATATAACCTGCAATTGGATTGGCGGGCGTGCCGTTATTAAAGAAAAGCCTCTCCTGCATGATTGTCAGCAGGGAATTCAGGATTGACGAGGAGGCTTTGAATACCTCGTCTACAAACCCGATCTCACAATCGGGCAATTTTCCAGCTATATTGCGCTGGAAGTGTCCCTGCTCCAACGCTTGCAGGTCAAGCGCCCCGAAAATTTCTTCGGGGGTCGTAAACTTTGTAAGAAGCCAGCGGAAGTAAGAAAGGCCAGTACCGCTGGCAAAAGCCTCCACAATAAGAGACTTGGCAGTGCCGGGACTGCCAATAAACAGAACGGACTCTCCTGATAAGAGTCCGATCTGCAGAGATCTTATCTCCGCCTGTCGTTCTGGAAAATCAGGCAGAGATAGAATCTCTGCAAAACTTTGATTATTTTGGTTTGTCTTTGTCATAGTAATCCTCCGTAAAAAGTGCCTATCAAAAGTAAAAAAAAGACACTTCTATATTAAGGAGGTTTTTTGATTGGATCTGAATAAATCTGAATAAAAGGGAAACAAAAAGGGGGGTTATCGTTTTTTGGCTATTTGCTGTTGTGGTTGTGGCGGTTGCTGAGAAGGATTCAGAACTTGATCAAGTTCTTTTTCAAGTTCTGAAAGAGCGGAGGAGAGAACCGCCGCTATGATTTTTTTAAATTGTTTTTGTTTTTTCTCGGGAATTTTTTCAGAAATTTTGCGGGACAACGCAATAACCGCAAAAAGAGGGTCGGTTTCAGGAACGTAAAACAATTTACGTTCCTTTTTTTCTTCTGCTTCCTCTTGTGAGGAAAAGAAGTTTTTTAATTGCTGATTAATATCCATTTTTCTCTCCTTTATGGCGGGTAGCCTAGTATCATGCCGACACCCGCTTTTGTCGTGCATGACAGCAGGCGGCTATATAATTATAGCCGCCTGCACATCCCCTGGGAAGGGTCTACTTACTTATTGTATTAATATATAGATGCAATGACCATGCCAGACCATATATAATTATATAGGATATATCACCCTGTGTTTTACCTAGTATTTTATATATATCTTACCTTGACATACATAATCATACATGACATATTGATCATAGTTAATTACGCTATATATAATTATATATAGTCTCACAAGGTGCACAAGGGTTATTATGAGTATGTATTTTTTGCATAGCTATTTATAGATTATGACTTTTTTTCATAGCAATTTCACACGTATATGATTTAATAATTTATATGTAAGCGTATGTATGACAATATCACACCCAGAGCTATGAGAGATTATATTCTATATAATTATATAGAATTGGCACGGTCTTTGCGATATTATACATATATTATATATCATGATTATTTATATACTACATAGCAGTACATACCACTACATGACATTACGATGTAGTATATTTCATGACACTACCCTACCTGGAGAAAAATTATGAAAAAATATAATCAAAAAAAATCGGTTTATTTCTCTGATGAATTAATTTCAGAAGAAATAACCACTGAAGCCAAAAGACAAGGTCGCTCAGAATCCTGGCTCATACAGCAGGCCTGGATTATTGCTAGAAAGACTTTATTGAAAAATCCAGCGTCAAAAAAAAGCATTGAAAAGCTGGTTGAGAATTAAGGAGAATTAATATGAAAAAAATATTTATTATTTTTATTTTATTATTTAATTATTGTGGGGAGGATTGTCCTGATGCTTGCTGGATTCCTGCTTCTTGTTCCGAATCTGGTGAGCAGGAATGTTCTTATGATCCCGAAAGTAATTGCTGCATAACATATACAGATCCTCAGTTTACTTGTATTTATTTGCAGCATTGCAATGTTATTCAGGAGGATTGAAATGACAATATTTAATGATTTACTTGATCTAAAAGGAGATATTTCTCTTAATTTATACAGAGATCTAACTCTTAAGCGGTATTCGGAATATAAAAAAACAGACGTCCTTATTCCCTGTACAGATGTAGAACAGTTTATTAAAGATGTCTGTATTCCTAACTTGAAAAAAATAATAAATAAAAATATGGATAAAAACAAAGAGATATTAACATGGTTTGATAAAAAAGAAAACCATGTCTATCCAATTGATGGAATTATTAAGATGAGAAAAGGAGCAGAAAATATTATTTTCCCAGGGGATTATTTCTTATGTGATATTATTTCAGGTGAATTATGGCTATGTAGATATGAAAAAAAAGCCGTATATGTTTCGGAAAGAAAAGAGAAGCTAAAAGCTACTCCTATTGAGTTGATTTATGATTTTAAAATAAAAAATGATTATAAAAACGGAACCTGGAAAGTTCCAGAATGTTTTACTATAAAAGAATTTAAAAATTGGAGAATTTGGCAAAAAACCAGGAGGATTTAAATGGTTGAAAAATCAGGTAAATATAAACAATCGGTGACTGGCAAAATTACCAGATCACTGGATATAAATATTAATAAAGAGTTAAAGAAATTACAGTTAGAAGGTAACTTTCATAATATTGATTTATTATTGACGGATATGATAAATTGTTATATTGTTGTCAAAAAAATGCAGACAGATGGCGGCTTTAATAGTGTTGATAGAATGTTGAAGGAACTATCAGACTGGTACAGTCTGAAGCCAAAAACTGTTAATTAAACTCCTGTTTGTAAGATGATTTCAAGCAGATAGGACTACCGTTGGCGATATATATTGGTTTCCATTAAAACAAGGATTATTTTTTTTAAAAAATAAAAGAAATCCCCTGCCTTTAGGCGGGGGTTAGAAAAAATTTATGCCGATGCTACGTCGGTTTATGCCTGTGGAGGTAATGTAAGACTTCAGGGTTATCCTGAAGCTATTCCCTGTGAAGCAGGAAAAGTTGATAAACAAGATTTATCAAGCCCTTTCCTTTAGGGAAGGGTAGTTGACAAAATAAACGGAGGTAAATTTTTATGACAGAACAAAAAGAAATGATTTTGTCTTCAGAATCAAATATTATTGAGACAAAACAAGAATCAAATTTAATTAAATCAAATGAAATTAATGCTATTCAAGAGCTGGAAGCAAGAGCTAAAGTTATGAACGCATTAATGGATACCGTTTTAAAGATGACGTCTCCAGTTGATTGGATTCGTTATTCTAAATCTGCTAATTTTGCGGATTTATCTTCAGATGGGGCTCTGCGTATTGCAAGAATGCTGGGTATTAGCATTGTTGCTTGTAATCCTGCGTATACCAAAACGCAATATGAAGATTATTACGAATACGAATATAGTGCGATTTTCTCTCTTGGTAATATCTCAGTTCATGGATTCGGTATTGCTACTTCAGAAGATAGATTATTTTCTCATGGCGGAAAATTATCTATGGAAGAGGTTAATGAGCCTAATATCCGTAAAAAAGCACAGTCCCAGATGTACAGAAGGGGAATTGGGGATTTACTGGGTATTAAAAGAATGCCTCTGGATAGATTTCCTAAAAGCTGGATTGATCAGATTCCAGTGGGGATGGAAGATAAGGCCAGCAATAAGCCTAAAAATCAAAATATAGAGCTGATTAAAAAAGTGGAATCGGCATTATTAAACAGCGTTGAAGGCGATCATGATGAAGCGCTGAAAAAGCTGAGAAGCATCACTAATGCTAATGTTAATTCCCTTGAGGACTGCTCGGATAAACAACTTAATTATATCCTCGTCAAATTAAGCAAGGGGGAATAATATCTTCCTACCGTTGCGATTACTTCAAGGTAGGAGGTAAAAATGGCATATAAAATTAACAAACATCAACTGAAAAATACTTTAGGTATTCAGACTTTAAAAATGGCAGGAAAGCCAATATCTGGCGTTTTTAAAGATAATAATATTTTTGTTTATAGTTTAATTGATGATAATATCAGTAATATTATTAATAGTTTTGATTTTATTATCATGGGAACTGGATATGTTGTTAACTGGGAGCTGAATAATTTTAACTTTCTCGGATCCGTTCAGACCAAGTTAAATACTTTGCATGTTTTTTGTAGGGAAAAAATATGAATAATGAAGCGGATTTAATATTATACATAGGGATGATTATCCCACTTTTAGGATGGATTTTTGGATTCTTAATTATGCAGTTAGTTGCGCGATTAAGATATAAAAAAAGGCAGATAAAATGTCGTTTAAAATAATAGAAGATAAAAAAACAAATAATGTTCTTTTCGTTATCTGGTTTACCGATACTATTATTTATCCGTCTGGGGGTAAATGTATCTATTGTGATGAGAATTTAGTACCTGGACAGGAAGCTATTCTTTTGGAAGTACTAAATTTAATGAGTACAAGTATTGATACCTGCACTGGTGGGTTACAATCCTGCCATAAAGAATGTTTTATTCCTGAAAATTATTTAAAATTGGTAAAAAAAATATTATTAGGTGGTATTTATGCCAGCAAATAATAATAATTTTTATATTGATGAATATTTAACTCAGGAACACGAGCAGGCGATATACGGTAAATATAAGATAGTTCCGTATGAAAGTAACCGAGCTTCTCAATTAGGTTATGAGTGTCTCAGATATTTAACCCTTAAAAGACTGCATTGGCAAGAAGAGATACCGCCTTCTATCGCTACCCGTAAAAGATTTGCAAGATCTATATATATGGAAGATAGAATTTGTGATGAAGTGAAAAAAGCAGGGCATAAAATTATAGAACAGCAGGTTGCCTTTTCTATGCCTAAATATAATATTACTGGACATATTGATGGAAAGATCTCTCTATATGAGGTGGATCCATTTGTTCCTGTTGAAATTAAAGAGGTCTCCGAAGAGTTTATGACGCAAATAAAACGGCATATTAAAGGAGTTAAAGATAATAAATATTTCAAGAATTATATTATACAGATTAATTTATATATGTTAATGTCAAATTGTGAAACTGGAATTATGATTATCAGAAATGATTCAGGTGACTTAATATATATTAGATTTAATCTGGATTACGAGCTGGCTGAAAAAACTATTAAAAAAGCTGAAGCTATTGAAACTCATTTAAAAAATAATACACTACCTGATTATCTTAATGATCCTGAGCAGTGTCAGCAATGTAGTCTGAAACATGTATGCTGTCCACCACTTACTTATCGTGGAGTACCCGTTGATCTGATTAATGCTGAACAAGATGAGTCGTTAATTATTAAAATAGATAACGATGTGGTAAGGTTGAGACAGTTAAGTGATTGGATTGGCGGATTTACAAAAGAAAAAGAGAAAATAAATAAAGAGATAAAAGCATTGGTTAAAAAATATGATCATCCGTTTCATACATGGAATCATGAGCTATCTATTAATAGTATTGATAAGGCAGGTTATGAGGTCAAACCTCGGCAGGAAGATCATTTAAAAATCAAGGATAAGGTGCCAAATGACTGAACAAGTTTTAAAAGGGTATAAAGTTACATCATGGAATTTAAAGTCTCTAGCTTTGGCTCTTAATAGTGGGTTTGAAGGTTGCAGACAATATTATGTTGGAAAGTGGATTGAAACTTCCCTCATTAATCGTGGTGCCTTGTGCGTTTTTAATGATTTCGTTTATGTTAATCAATTTATAAAAATATTGAAGCGACGACATAAGACTTTTAAGATTTTTGACTGTCTATATGTTGAAGCACTTGTTGATGAACATGATAATAGATATAATGATTTTATTAAACATCCGTTATTCGTAAGACAAGGTAAAAGAATATTGTTTTCAAATACTTTTCATCCAGGAACTAAACTTGCTAGAAAAGTAAAATTACTTAAAGAAGTTGAGGGAATTTAAAAGGATTTAAAAAATGGAGATTGAAAAATGTTAACAACAGAAATGGAATCATATCAGGTATTACCTGCAGGCAAGCATAATTATTATTATCCTAATTATTGCCCTGAGTGTTTTACTGACCTTGATGAACACTGCATCATTTGTGGTGTTTATTATAATAATCTTGATGAAGATCTGCACTGCAAGGAATGTGCGGAGTTGTGTGGTCAAGTACATAAGCTCTGGAAAGGCTGGACAGTAGAAATGATGGTCTTTCCAAACCTTTACCAAAAAAGATAAAATTGAGGAATTTTAAAATGTTAACAATTAAACATTTTGCTGAATTCTTTGATATTTCTTATTTTACCGTTTGGGAATGGATTAAAAAGGGAATTATTGAAGATTATGAAAGAAAAGGTAGTCAATATTATATTAATAAAGATGAATTTTGTAAGAAGATTTTAGAAGCCGAGAACATGAAAGGCATGGATAGATTCATGTTTAAAAAAATTCAAACTAAAATAATTCAGGGGTAATATTATGAATCTTTTATCAATACAGCAGTATTTATTAGAACATGATCTTAAAACTTTAGAACAGGATCATGGAATTATAGCTCATTGGTCAAAAGATAATCCATCAAAATTTAGTCTGAATTATCGTCAATTTGAAACCAAAAATAGCGATATTCTGGCTAAAGACTGTAGGGGCTTAATCCTAAAAAGAAATAATATATATACAAACAGAAATAATATCGGATTGACAACTATTCTGGCATATCCAATGAGACGATTTTTTAATTATGGTGATCCAGAATGTGACCACCTTGACTTATCCACTACTGTTTTTACAGAAAAAATAGATGGAAGTTTAATTATTGTATACTGGGATCCTGATTCTTCTAAGTTCTGTATTGCTACAAGATCAATACCAGATGCAGATAAAGAGCTAGATAACTACTCTGAGCTAACATATGGGAAGTTATTTAAAGATGTTTATAACAAAAAATCAGGAAAGCAATTTGATGATGAAGCTATATATGAGTTCGACAAAGAATATACATACTGTTTTGAATTGGTTACACCGTGGAATAAGAATGTTGTTCATTATAAAGATGAAACTATATATTTGCTGGCATTAAGAAATCTAAAGGATGGCAAAGAATATGCTATACGACAGTTAGAAAACTGGTATAAAGTTCCAGAAGTTAGGTACTGTAATTATCAGGATTTAAATTCTATTAAAAAATGGGTTGACTCAAGAAGTGCTCATGAATATGAGGGACTTGTTGCCTGTGATTCTCACTTTAATCGAATGAAAATTAAAAGTGCAGAATATTTTGAACTGGCAAAACTCCTGGATAAAAAAAGTTTAACAACCAGAAAACTACTTAATATGATTATAGAAGAGGCTTATGGTGGAAATAACTGCATATATTCTGTATTTAATGATATTAAAATAGCAGAGGATACTATTGCGAGCTTAAAAGAAAAGTTAGACTCTCTTCTTAATAATATTGAGAAAGAATATCAGATACATTACACAACAGACAGAAAAGAATTTGCAGTATCTCTTGTAGATAGTAAGTATTTTGATTTTTGCATAAGTATGTATAAAAATAAAAACTTAAGTGTCAGGGATTGGCTCAGACAACAATGGGATTTGGAAAAGAAGCATAATCATACAAGAGTTTTTGTAGATAATTTATTGAAATTAATGTGAGGTCAATTATGACAATGGAACATGTTTTTCTTTTAACCTGGCTTTTTTTTATTATTTATTTAATATATTTTTTTGTGGATGGATATTTTTAAAATGATTACAAGCAGAGAAGACCAAATAGAAGTTTATATATTATTTTTAATTAATTTTCTGAATAAATATTTCCCTGGTAAGGTTTCAAAAGAAACTATTAAAAATAATTCATTAATAAAAGTTAAATCTATAAAAAATATTATAGATTTACAAATAGGGATAGGTTTTATAGAAAGTGATTTTGATAAAGAAGATGAAACTTATTATTATAAGTTAAGTCCGCTTGGATTTACTTATCTTAACCTTAAAAAAACTAGTACAAGCAATAATGGGTCAACTACCTTTCCCTAAAGGAAAGGGCTAAAATAAGGATGTAATAAAATTATGAATAAGAGACAACAGAAAAAATTTAATAAAAAACTAGCTAAAGAAAGGGAATATATTAATCGAGGAGTGCAAGATGGTTTAAAAAATGTTTTTAAAGATAATCCAGAAATCGCTGCACTCTTAGATACATGTTGTTTTTGTGGTCAAATTATCGAAACTCAATATTATAATGTCTGGCAGGTAGAAGGACATTCTAAAATTGTCTGCATCGGATGTCATGCAGAACTTGAAAAGAAATATGATGCAACTTATCTTCCTCCTGAAGATGTTTTTAAATTTAATAACAAAGGGGAACTAATTAAATGCACGAAATAATTAGGAATATATTATTAAAGAATTTTATTGCAAAATTTCCATATGATGATGTTAGAATTATTGGAGACGATTCCAATATTAAATGGAATGTTGTTAATATCCAGATTTTAACATCTGATCAAACTATCATAGATTGTATTTTTTATGAGAAAAAACAAATTGCATCAGTTGTTTATTTAAATCATGATAAAATCCTATATCATATGGTTTTGGATTATGTGGATCCGATGGATACTATTGATGCAATTGCGTCAAAATATCAGGAATTGATAAAATTATGAAAAAAAGTCTGCTAATTAACATGGAACGTGATTTAACCGAAAGTTTTAAAAATGTTGGAAAAGTTAAAAAAATTGAAATTGATGAAGGATTCAATAATATCAATATTTATGTCTATTATTTCGATTATGTTGTTACTATATGTTCAGAAGATTCTGATGATTATTCTGATGATTATGGTAGATATAATAAAATTGATGCAAAGCCTATTATTGGTAGGATATTAGATGAGGATAAAATATATGTTAGATATTATGAAGAGGATAGGCAGGATTTACTTAATAGTATCCTTGATATTGAAGAGGATTTTTTAAATAAATATCCTGGTTTTAAATTCGATTTTATAAATATTCCTATACCATTAACACGTGTTGACTAAGTAAAGAATTAGATGATCACCATAAAGGATTGTTATTATAGTCAAATTAAGTAAGGGTGAAGTTCGTTTTGAAAAAATCATGAAATAAGCCAAAAATGTCAACTTGGTTTACAAAAATTACTCGATTCAAGGAAGCTTTTTAAAATCATATAGAGAAGCCTTCCTATATGGTATATTAAATTATAGAGAAGCGATAAATGACTTATAGTATTGAAAAGATTAAATTATTAGGTAGTGCATTTTATTTCAAGTGTAGTTTCTTTTTTTTGGGGTTTTTGGGGTTGTTACATTGGACTTTACCCTGCTTTTTATGGGTTGTTTTTTGGAAAATGTAGTTGATGAGCCGTTTTTCTCCTTTTTTAAGGAAAAAGCTATTAAGAGTGTATTACATATAAAACATAACTGCCAGGGTAAAGTTATAGGGAAAAACGGCTCATTAAGTACATTTTTAGTACTAAATATATAAAATAATAGGTTTTTTTTGGGTGTTGTTCGAGAGAATTTTTTAGAGGGGTGTATAGAAGATTTTTTAATATTGAAGGTTAATTTGAAGGTTAAAATGATCACATTAAAAAGTTATATAAAAACAAGCAATTTTAAAATATATATATTTTATGGTTTGACTTAGAATATAAAGGGCGTTAAAAAGTAAGAATGCTTATGTTAATTGAAATTCAAAAAACTAACCAAAATGAAATAGAGAACCCTCTTAAGGGTTTCTCTAATGCTTATGTTTTTTTGAATCTAAGTAAGGTAGTTACTTTAGCTTTAATATATAGGATGGGATTTAGATGTCAAGTTATTTAATTAAAAACAATTAAAAAAACTACAAAAGTGATCACTTATCAGAAAGAGGGTACCATAATGGCAGATAATTTTTTTGAATTATTAAACAAATATAGGGGTTTGGGACTTAGCCCTCATCCGATTAAAATCAATGAAAAGTTTCCAGTTTATAATGCCTGGAATAAAAAGGACTTTGAAGATCAACAGTTTATTTATAGTGAAGATGAGTTTTATAATGTTGGTCTAAGATTAACAGGTGACTGGATAGTAATTGATGTTGATGTAACAGACAAAGATCAAGTAACTGATATTTGTGTTACCATTGAAGAAGTACTGGGGCTAGTAAAAGAAGATGTAGCAGTACAGAAGACGGCATCGGGTAGGTGGCATCTTCTAATAAAAGCAGAGCCAGAAGTTAAAGAAAAAGCAACAAACATAATAGGAATTCCAACACTTCATTCGCTACCAGAATTAACCAAAGACGGTAAACATGTTATAGCATCAAACCATATTGATATTTTTATAAATGGTGATAAATATATACTATCCGAACCATCAATCATAAATGGGAAACAATACAAGTGGATAAAATTCCCATCGGATACGCAACAATCAATAAATTATAACGATTATAAAAAACTAATTGAATTAATGAAATACTGGGAAAGTTGTTTTATGAATTTATTAAAACAATCACACCAGGAAGCTATGTATTATAATCGTATAATAAATAAACTTGGTAATGAATCGGAGCCAAAAGATCCAATTAATCAAAATCACCCAAAAGAAATGAAAGACAAAAACTTACAACTTTTAATTAATCAAATTAAAAGTTTAGATATATATATCATTTTAGAAAATTATCTTAATTTTAAAACAGAACCACAATATATTAAATCACGATATAGACAATATTTCTGTCCATTTCACGGTGATACAAAGCCATCGTTTGCTGTTAGAGCTGATGGTGTGGTAACCGATTTCCACGATAATAGCCATCCTGATATAATAACTATTGTCCAAAAGACCCTTAATTATACATTTAAAGAGGCGATAGATTGGTTCCTAAAAAACGGATTAATAGCACCTGAAACAGTAGATATTACAGTAGATACAGAATTAAAAACAAAAAAACAAAAAAAAGACCAAACAGAAAAGCAAAAAACCAGCAAAAAAGCAATAGCAAAAGAGATATTAACCAAAATCATTAGCAAATTTGATGGTAAAGAGACATTTGTGCTAAATCAAGAAATTAAAAAATGGATTCTTTTAGATTCAGATCGTGGAATTAATTTTATTGATTCTTTATTCTGTGATGTAACAGGTTGGGTTGGTGCCGCTGACCTAACGAAAGAATTAATAAGAACACTAAAAACTAAAGCAGCAAAAAAAGGTATAGAAGAAACACCTCCCAAAAGATCATATTGGCAAGATGGAGTTTTATATATTAATGCAGGTGATCATGTTATCGAGATAGATAACAATGGTTATAAAATCATAGAACATAACAATATATTTTTACACGGCGAATTTGATGTACCTAATCCAAAACCACAAGAATTAGATCCAGATTATGAAAAAGAAAAAGAAGAAATATTAAAAATATTAAAACACTTAACAATACAATTAAGTGGTAAAGATAGATTAATATGGATAACTAGATTAATATCAATGTTTATACCAGATATTCAGATACCGCCACTAATATATGAAGGTGATCCAGGAAGTGGTAAAACAACAATTGCGATGTATGTTAAGCAGATATTTGATCCAACACAATGTGAGACTATGCCAAGATCAGAGAATGATATGAGAAATCATGCATTGTATTATAAATATAATCAAATAGGTATTGCCGATAATTATTCATTTATATCAGCTAGTTTATCTGATTTCTTATGTACACTGGTTACAGGGGGATATACTTCAGAGAGAACGTTATATACGAATTTTGGCATGAGTTTATATAGCGTAAAAGGTTCTTTTGAATTAACTACAACAGGTTTAAAAGGTGAGAAAGATGATCTATTGGATAGGTCATTGAAAATTAAAGTAAAGAGAATAGAACCCAAAGCCCGCTTAGCTGATCTATTCTTAAAAAAGATGTTTAAAGATAACAAGCCTTTTATACTTGATTTTATATATCGAACAATATACAAAAGCTTTTCAGTGGATGCAAGCATAATAGATACAATAGAGGATAAGCCTAGATTTGTAGATTCTTTTACATGGTGTTACAAATTTGCAAAAGTCATGGGAAAAGAAGCAGATTTCTTAACAACAACTACTGAGAATAAAACTGAAATCTTCTATGATATGCTTGAAAAAATAGGTGAACCTGCAAATATTATCTGGGAACAAGTATCAAACCTAGAACCAGGTGAATCAATTAATGGTTATACTTCTGACTTATCCCAGAGATTCTGGGAAGCTTCAGGACATGCAGGGGATACGGGCTGGTCAGCGACAACGGTTGGTAGAACGCTGAAAAAGTTACAATTCAAAATGATAGATATAGGCTTACAGGTAAATAATAAGAGATCAAAAGAAGGGATAAAATGGAGTATTTTAAACCCATTAAAAAAAGATGAAAAAATACTTGACAACAATAATCAAATTGATATAGTTATCAACAAAGACAAAGAAGAGGTCAAAAAACCAGTGACAAAAGAGATTAATGAAAAAATTTGCCAGGTAATTTACGACTGGGATAAAGTAGATACCTCCAAGATTCAAGAACGAGTAGTATTAAAATACGCTGGGTTAGAAAAAATAGTTAGAATCAATACTTGTGTGAAAGATATTATAGAATTACAAAATCAGGGATATAAGATAACGACACAAAATATTGTAGCTTTTGTTGATTATATTTTAGAGTATTCAGCCAAAAATCTCTTAACGCCAGAAGTTAAAGATATATTAAAGACCTCTTCAGATAGATTACGTTCCAAGATGAAAGATAAGAGTTTTATAGAACTTAAAGTAGTAAAAAACCCTATAGAACCTTATAGTTTTGAAGAAGCTAAGAAACGAGAAGAGTATCAGGGTTTAAGTGATGAAGAGATAAAAACGCTTGAGGGTGCTCGAATCGCCTTAATAAAAGGGCATTATGAAAGCTTAAGAGGTTCAGGTATTGGTGAAGAGCTGGGTTGTAATGACTTTCTGGATGATGAGGAATTTATTAAAGCAATTGTGAAGTTAATAAAAAATAAACCAGATTATCAGAAGTTTATTAATAATATAGTAATTTACCAGGAATTTAAGCATGAGTTGTTTTTAATGTTTGATGGTCGCTGGCCTGAAGATTTAAAATAGGATAACAAATGGATAGAATAGAAAGGGAAAAGATGAACGAAATAATGGTTGAATATATAGATCCAGCAATAGACGGAATTTGGGAAGAAATTCAAGACTTAAAAGAACAACTAACAGACGAAATCAATAAGACTAGGATCAAGGGACATTGTGAAGATTGTATTAATTATGAGAGAATCTCTGGATTATGTAGCTTAATGGGTGACATGCATTATTTCGTTTCGAGTAAGGATTATTGTAGCCGATATGAGATAAGGTAGGTAGGGATGACAAAAGAAACATATTTAAAAACAATAGAAGAGATAGAAAAAATAGGGCCATGTTCAGAATGGAAGAAAAAATGGCAGTTTATGTCTTATTCCTTAGCAGAGAAATACCTTCAATCTTTTTTAAATGTATATAAATTTTTAGAGGATTCTATTTTAGTAACAAGTATAGAAGAGCATTTATGTAACTGTTTTGATCCCGACGAAGGAAATAAAAAAATTATTATTATAACACGGAATAATATATTTATATATCTTGAGCTATGTGAAAAAAAATATGAAATATTATATCTTCCTATATCTGATTTTAAATATTCTTCAGTTTTGTATTATACGAAAGAAGAAAAAGATAGATGGAATATTAGTTTTTATTTTGGGAACATGTCAATAGACATCACAACAGATAGCAATAAGTTACAAGATGCACAATATATATTAGCTTGCCTGAACAATGCAGGAATTGCTCTTAGACTAGAAGAAAGTTTATATAGAGGGATAAAAAAATGAAACCAAAACCAATAAAGCAATTAAAACAAGAATTACAAAAACAGATTGACTTAATCACAACATATATCAACCAAAGACGATGGGTATCTGCGATTCATGATATTAAAGAAATGCAAGACTTCTTACAGGGTATTATAGATGATATAAATTTCAAAATGAAAGACCAAATTACTGTAGCAATATCAAAACAACCAGAAGAAAACAAATAATAATAAAGGGTAGGTCAAAAATGAGGTTAACTAATTTAACTAATTTTTTAACAAAATATCAGGCGTTATATCCTGATTTTGATATAGACATTAAAGTATCATCTGATGATTTTGGTGAACCAGAAATAAAAATTCAATTTCCAGAATCATTTTTAGCTGAAATAATAACCAATCTTATTAAGCCGCTTCTGGGCAAGCTTGCACCAATCAACATATCAGCATTAGTAGCTTTATTTGATTTATATCAGCTTAATATTGATAAGCCAGAAGAGCTTGAAGAAATATTAAGAAAAGAATTGGATATAGAATCCCATAAGTTAATTAAGTTAGTTTTATCATCATTTATGCCAGATATTGCTAAGCCAGATATAATCCAATATCTTACATCACATTTATATTGGCTTGGAAAAGCTTGTCATGGATTACCAAAATCAACAAAATACAAATTATATTGGCCTATTCCAAATAGCCAGCAGGCAGATAATGACAACACCATTTTTCAAATTAAACCAATAAAAGCCATAAACGAGGAAAAAAATGAAATACCGACTGAATTATAAAGATAAAATATATAGCGATATTTTTTCTGATTCTAAAGAAGCAGAAGCTTATATTCCTGAATTTAAGACATTAATAAAAGAAGATAAACCACTTATAATAGTTGAATATATTACTGAATTAAATCTCCAAACAATATATGATCTAACAAAACAATATGGTGCTAACAAAGCTATGGTCATAATCATATTAAAAGATAAAGTCAGAATGACCAAAAAAGAAATACAAAATGCCTTAGATTTATCGGCACCAACAATAAGTCGTATTTTAGGAGATTTCCAAAACCAAATAGAAAAAGAAGTGGATTCTTTACAACACGGTGTTCAGATATATTATAAGTTGAAAGAGGTAAAAAATGGATAAAATCATATTAATAATATTGTTATTAACAACACCAAGAGTATTATTACCATCCTGGCAGCAGCGTCCAGAGCATATCAATATTAAAGTATGCCAATCAGAACGGACGAAAGCAAATTGTAATTATAAAACGATGACTGTAAAGTCTTACTTAGAATTGGTTTCAAACATCGCCCTTAGCGAAAGCAAACGTGGTAATTTTGATGTTTTATTACTTTTGAGCATAATCTCCAATGAGAGTGCATTTAATCCAAATGTGATAGGATTAAGAGGTGAGAAGGGATTATGTCAGATTATGCCAAACGGAGTTGCTTCAAAACATATTATAATTAACAAAAATAAAGTAATAGAGAAGCGGGAAGGCGGAGTTAAATTATTAATACCAGAGTTTAATATTAAACTCTGTGTTAATAATCTAATCGAATGTAGAAATCAATGTGGAAACAATCCTGCTAAAATAGCAGGCTGCCATAATACAGGAAGCTGTCCTGCAAAAGATACTCAATATGTTAAGAATTTTAATAATAAATATAAATTATTCAAACAATATTTAGGAAAAGTTGAGGGTTAAAACGGTTCTACTCTGTTGAGGTTGACAATGAATTATATGAAAAATAAAAATGCAGTATCAACCCCAAGAAAAGAGAACCGTGAAATAGGAGAAAGAAAATGAAAGAAACAATTAAAAAAGTTTCTGAAAAAACAAATTACCTTGATTTGGAAAGAAATGAAATAAGCAAAATCGAAGGGCTCGATAAGCTTGTTAATTTGAATAAGCTTTCTTTAAGTAAAAATCAAATCAGCAAAATCGAAGGGCTCGATAACCTGGTTAATTTGAATACTCTTTATTTGAATGGAAATCAAATAAGCAAAATAGAAGGCCTTGCTAATCTGGTGAATTTGAATACACTTTATTTGTGGAATAATCGAATCAGTAAAATAGAAGGCCTCGATAACCTGGTTAATTTGAATGATCTTTCTTTGTGGGATAATCGAATCAGTAAAATAGAAGGGCTCGATAATCTGGTTAATTTGAAGGAGCTTGATTTGAATGAAAATCGAATCAGTAAAATAGAAGGCCTCGATAAGCTGGTTAATTTGAATCAGCTTAATTTGTATGACAATCAAATAAGAAAAATAGAAGGCCTTGATAACCTTGTTAATTTGAAGGAGCTTGATTTGAATGAAAATCGAATCAGTAAAATAGAAGGCCTCGATAAGCTGGTTAATTTGAATCAGCTTAATTTGAATGACAATCAAATCAGCAAAATCGAAGGCCTCGATAACCTTGTTAATTTGAAGGAGCTTGATTTGAATGATAACCAAATCAGCAAAATAGAAGGCCTCGATAAACTGGTTAATTTAAATACGCTTTCTTTAAGTAGAAATGAAATAAGTAAAATCGAGGGGCTCGATAAACTGGTTAAAAAATTACCTCAGTTAAAATGGATTTATTTAACTAATAATCCATTAAACAAAAAATCAATTGAAGAAATTAAACAAATACAGCAGAAATATCCTGAGATTAGTATTGAATTTTAATTTTGGTTTTAGTTTTTTTCTGATGCAAGATAGTTTAATATTAAACTCTGTGTTAATAATCTAATCGAATGTAGAAATCAATGTGGTAATAATCCTGCAAAAATAGCAGGATGCCATAACACAGGAAGCTGTCCTGCGAAAGATACTCAATATGTTAAGAATTTTAAAAATAAATATAAATTATTTAAACAATATTTAGGAAAAGTTGGGGATTAAATGAGTAATAATTTAGAGATGGAAAGGATTTTAGCTAAAATAAAATTAACGAATGAGAAAGCAATAGAAGAGATACTCGCAGATGAGCGACTTAAAGAGAATCTTAAAAAGGAAGAGAAACTTAATCAGACAGAAATAAAAACACTATTAAACAGTATTGATAAAAATTTAGCTAAAATAGCTGAATCAATTGAAAGTATTAACCGTAGACAAAGGAAGTAAATGCCATTTCTAAACAATAATAAGCTGGAGATTGTATTATGGTGGGATAGAATTCCTAGAAAGGCATATGATAAATATATTTGTGGGCTTTGTAATAAGCCTATAGATGATGAACAAATAATTGTTACTGAGAACGCTACAGAGGATCCGTGGGGTGTCAGAAAGACGAGTGAAAGAATGAGTTGTCATGAAATTTGTTTTGAATCCGTTTCAAAATATTATTATAGTATAACCCCAAGAAAATTTATAGATTTACTTCATAAAAACGTAGACCAAGCTGAGTTTGAAGCAATCCTACTAAGTATTAAGAATCCTCTTGAAATAACATATATCAATGCTCAGGATAATAAAATAATCAGAATCAAAGGAATAGATAGATTCCCTAATTTAGAAAGGCTTAATTTAAACCAGAATAAAATAAGCAAAATAGGAGGACTTGATAATAATACAAAACTAAAAGGAATACATCTGGGATGGAATCAAATACAGAAACTTGAAGGTTTAGATAAATTGGTTAATTTAGAATGGATTTATCTGCAAAATAATCAAATAATCAAAATAGAAGGGTTAGAAAATAATATTAATCTGAATGAGTTATTATTGCAAGACAATCGGATTAACACGACAGATGGTATGGATGTTTTTTTAAAATTAACCAAACTAAAAAAAGTAGTATTATCAAGAAATCCAATAAAAAACCCACCAATGATAGGAACAAACGGATGAAATACAAAACAATAGGTGGAGTAATGTGGGATACCGAGCTTGTACTAAGGAATATTTTTATGGATAGTTTTATGGTGATGTGTCAAGATTTAAGAAAAGAATTAGAAATAACCAGAAACCTTAAACCAAAACACATAAAATACGACCAAATACAAAAAATAATTAAACAATATAAGAAATATGAAAAGTATGTTAAATTATTTGGAGGATTTGAAGAAACAAAAGACATAAAAGAAAGTTACAATATTTTTCAAAACCAATTTCTAACAATGATAGGAACAAACAGATGAAATATATAACAATAATTGCACCAAAAGGTTGTGGTAAGACAACGCTTGCAGAATTATTAAATAAAGAGATTAATAACTCAAATATAGTATCATTTGCGGCACCACTGGATGATATATTATCCAGATATTATATATTCAAACCAGGTGATAATAAAGAAGAGCTGAAAGATAATCTCAATTGTAATATCCCATATAGAAATGCAATGGATAATCTTGGAAAGTGCTTCAGAACCCTAAATGAAAAGTGGTTAATTAATATATTTTTAAAACAGTGTGATCATATCGCTGAGACGGATGTTGACAAAACAATAATTGTAGATGATTGCAGATTAGAAAATGAGTTAAAGTTAATGATGAGTTTAAATTCTGCAATATTATTATTAGAACGTGATAATTATATACCATTTTCAGAAGAAACAACTGATACTGAATGGTTAGCACAATATTTAATAGCATCCTTTTATCACAACGACCATATGGGTATATGCAGAGAATTGAAACAATATCCATATTTTTATCATTATAAAATACCAAGATTTAAAAGCAGGAAAGAGCTTGAAGAGTATTTTTTAAATAATATAATAAAAAAAGGTGAACAAAATGGATAATTATTCAAAAATAAAAAAATATAATAACCATCTGGAATTATCTAACAAAGACAATATTGATTGCTATTTAATTGATAATATTACTTTTATTAATATCAAACAACCAGACATATTAGAGATAGTAGGTAGTCCTTATTGTTATAATACTGAAAAATCAGAATATAAAATCAAGGACATATACAATTTAGTTAATAAAGGATTTTTCAATAAAAATTATATGTCAAATTTTATTTTTATTGAAAAATATATAAAACATTCATATGCAAATGCAAAAAATGTGTTTGAAAATTGTGATGGAATATTAATAAATACAGACAAAATATATAGAGTAAGATATTCTGGTATTCGACTTGAAATTATGTTATATCCCCATATTTTTAATCCAGATTATATTGAAGAGCATGGTGTTAACTATCTTTATTTTAATTCCCCAAAAGATGCAATACAACAATATCAAGCGATAAAACGAAAACTAAATGAAATATATGATGCAAAATATGATTTTGTAAATAATCTGATAAAGTCGGGGGCATAAAATAGCTGGCTAAATGGTGAGTGGAAAACCAATGGAAGGGATAGTTGTCATACCGAATAAACCAGTGTTTTAAATAATAATTACTTAAAAAGGAAGGCAGACAAAAAATGTTATGTGAAGAGTGCAAAAAGGAAATAATTTCTGATGATGACATTATTGATGAGGCATTTTTAAAAATATTATGGAAATCAGGTTGGCAGTGGGGTTATTGTTTTACGGCGGTATGGCAAGCTCTTGCACATACTCCGCATGTGCCACACATGCAAGAATTGATAAACGGGAACGCATTTCTAATTTGTCCGGAATGTGTTTTGAAATATGAAAAAGCTGCAAAATAAGATATCGGGAGGATAAAATGGAAAAAATTAAAGGAGTTTGTGGAGATTGTGATTTATATGATAATAGTTATTGTTCTTATATTGGTAAAAATACAAGTATTAATGATTATTGTAGTTTTTTCTCTTCAGTATCTATAATAAAAAAACCTAAAGAAGGACAATATTTTTATTATATTCAAGCTGAAGGGTTACCAAGATGCATTCAAAAAACTAATACTAATTCAGCATTAGTTGAATACTATAATTATGATTTTTCTGAGAAAGCAGCTCTAATACGAGCTCAGGAACAATTTATTAACAACAAACTTTATAAGATTGCGGAAACATTTAATGATGGTTGGATACCTAATTGGAAAGATGATGAAGATAAGTGGTATTTTGGATATCATTATGATAATTTTGAAGATGAATTATGTCAAAGTATAAATAAAACTTTTAAGAATGAATATGAAAATACAGTATATTTTAAGTCTAAAGAGGCGGCACTACAAGCTTGGGAAATGATTAAATCAGATGTTGAAAAATTGTATGAGTTAAAACGGTTCTACTCTGTTGAGGTTGACAATGGTATTTAAAAATTATATACTACCTCTGAATTTTGGAGGTAGTTATGATAAACAAAATAATAGAAGAGATTATTATAAAACTATATCTAAAGCAAATTTTAGAAGGAATAAAATTAATTATGGATAAAAAATCGTATTTTTATACTTTTTTAATAGGTTCAGTAATTGTAGCATATATATTATTGTTTTATTATTTTATATTTATATCACCTAATAATAAATTTATTTATATAATCTCTCCATTATTCTTGATATTAACTATCTATTTTTTAATATTATTAACAAAAACAAGAAAAGACGAAAACCAAAAAGAACAATTAGAGCAAATAAAATCATTAAAAATGCAATGGATAATAGATAAGGCATTGGATTTTAATATTAAAACACCAGTAGTTATCATAGAGAATTATAACTATATAAGAATACAATTACCACTTATTTTAAAAAACATAAGTCCATTTAACTATATTATTGAAGGAATAACATATAAAAATATAAACCTTGAAGATATTCTTATTGAACCTGAGTATATAGATCCAGTAAAAGAAACATATACAATAGGATCACATCAAGATTTACCTATCCCTCATTGGTTAGAAGGAATGAATAAGATAAAAGAAGAAAATATGAATATGTTATGTGAAAAAATATGCAATAAACATATAAAACTAGAATTTACAATAGAAATCACAGTTAGAATAAATGATGATAATTATATGGAAATAAAAAATTATAAAATCAAAAACCAAACCATCAACATAATATCAAATCTTACAAATAAAATAAAGCAACAGGATAACGATGGAATACGAACGAATATATAAAGAAGAGATAGCTTGTAAATTTTGTAAATCCGCAAACCTTGTAAAATACGGGGTTAAAAATGATATACAATATTTCATGTGTAAATCGTGTGGTAGAAAGTTTGCAGATAATCAAGCTCCTGAACAAATGAAATATGCAACCCAGGTTATAGGTTCTGCTATTAATTTATATTACGATGGATTATCTTTAACCAAAATACAAAAACATATCAATCAGGATAATAATATCAATCCATCAACATCAACAATTTATAGTTGGATAACAAAATATACAGAAAAAGCTTTTCTTAATATATCTAAATACAAAGCCACGGTTTGTGGAACCTGGATTGCAGATGAAACAGTATTAAAAATAGATGGTAAGAATATATGGTTCTGGGATATTATAGATGAAGAGACAAGATTTCTTTTAGCTTCTCATATTTCAAGTAAAAGAACAATTCAAGATGTTAAAACATTAATACTGAAAGGTTTGGGACATTCTCATTGTACTCCACAAACAATAATAACAGATAAGCTGCAATCATACAAAAAACCAATTGAAGAAGTATTAAAAGATACCATGCACCAAAGATCGAAAAGTTTTGTTATGTATCCAAATACAAATTTAATTGAAAGATTTCATGGAACATTGAAGGATAGAACTAAAATAATGAGAGGGTTAAAAAATATAAACACAGCAAAGAATTTCACAGATGGTTGGTTAATATATTATAACTTTTTCAGACCACACTTGACTTTATTAAACAAAACACCAGCAAGTAAAGCAGGCATAACTATTCCTTATAAAAACTGGTTAGACATTGTGGAGAAGAGATAAAATTCAATGCTATACTTAATTTAACAAAAGGATTATAGTTGAGAATAATATAAACACTAAAAACACAAAGGAGTTATTTATGAATTCTCAACAAAGAATAAAATGTCCCTTTTGTAGTCATATTTTTTTATGTCAATCTTCTTTATCAAAATCCTCTCCTTTAGGAGACATTGATTGGGAAGAAAAAACAGAAGAAATAAAAGAAGAGGAGAATTCATGCAAAATAATAAAATGTCCAAAATGCAAGAAGAAGTTCAAAGCACCAGTACAGACAATTCTGCTGATAGAATAATAGAAGGTGTAGAACTAACATCAGAAGATTTGGTCTGGATAGATTATCAAGATAGAAAAATCATAAATTCTTTAGATTCTGTCTTGAGAGGCGGAAATGCCATATTAACATCTTCAAGTATTGTTTTATCAATTTTTCTAACTGCAATTGCTTTAACAAAAATGAATACTAACTATTATTCATTACTACCAATATTAGCGTTAACAATTTCAGTTATTTTTTGTGTTACAATCTTGTTTCCATATAAATTTACGTTTTATAACGATTGTCCTGATAGTATAAAAAAAAGTTATAAAACACTGCTTAATAAGAAATATATATATTTAAAATATGCAACTTTATCATGGTTTCTGGGTTTAATTTTTACAATTTTATTTTTTATGTTATCAAATTTTAAAATATGGGGTTAAAAATGCAGTATCAACCCCAAAAGAAGAGAACCAACTGGTGAATTTGAAAAAACTTTCTTTGTGGGATAATCAGATAAGCAAAATAGAAGGGCTCGATAAACTCTTAAAAAAATTACCTCAAATAAAATTAATTAATTTATGGAATAATCCATTAAACGAGAAATCATTGGAAGAAATTAAACAAATACAACAAGAACATTCTGAAATTAATATATATTATTGAGAAGGTGAATTATGAAACCAATAATGTTTTCAAAAGAAATGGTTGAACAAATATTAAAAGGTAAAAAAACACAAACCAGACGTCAGATTAAAGGAATAGACTATAATGGTCTTACCAAAATCCAACTAATAAATAAACTCATTGAAAATTATTATATTATTGATTTAAAGTATAAGAATAAAAGAGAGACCGTCGGATGTTTTTGTAGATATAATTCGGTAGATAATTTGTTATATGTCAAGGAAACATATGCAATTCAAAACAATAAAATTATTTATGAAGCTGGTCAAGGTTTACAAACCAATATCTGGCAGAATAAACTATTTATGAGTAAAAAATATTCAAGAATACACCTAAAAATAAGCCACATTGGCATTGACTTACTTAATAATATAACTCTTGAAGATGCTAGATCAGAAGGTTTTACTGATAAAATATCTTTTCTAAAATATGTTGCAAAAATAAAAAACATAAATTATGATGGCATTGTAGACTCAACTGGCTTTCTTTTCATGCCAGTTTGGGTTATTAAATTTGAAATTGATAAAACAATTTATAAGTAGTCAAGCATTACTTGACTACTAAAAGAAGGTGAATTATGATAAAATATAAAAACACAATCCGTCCGACCTGCCCTTACTGTGGGTACGAAATTATAGAATATAAAAAAATCTCAAAATATGATTTTAATGAATTCGCTGGATTAATGGAAGTATGTCCCGATTGTGATCTAAAATATTTCTTAGAGAAAAATCAACAGAATCATGATAATTATGATTCGACACCTTTTCAGATTAAAGGATTTTGTGAAGATTGCAAATATTTTAATTTTGGCGACCACAACTGTTGTCAATTAACAGGAAAACACTATTTAGATGAGGATTATTGCAGTGAATTTGAAAAGCTTGAACCCGAACCCGAATAAAAGCTATTAAAGAGAGAGCTAGTCAAAGTAGTTTTTAGTCTTTTTTGATGTTTTTTGAACCAAAACTAAAAAAACGAGATAAAAACGGACTTTGCGAAGTGGGTAACATATTGAAATCATTGATGTTTTAAGATTACCTTATGATAATTACTTATTATCATAAGTCTCTTGACAACGCTTTTTGGTTATGATATTTTGAATTTTAATAGAACAAAAAAGTGAGGTATGTAAAAATGTATGATAAATTAAGCAAACAATACGATGAACAAATAATAGCAAAAATCAAAACAACAATAGAAGAAATAAAACCCTATTATGAGCTCCAAGATAGAAAAATAGAAGAAGACATTAAGGATGTATTTATATCTGAGAATGATTTTTATTTCTTTACACAATTCCTTATTATTTCCTTTAATATAGAGCATAACCTTTTATGTTTCTATCCAATTTTTAACACTATTGATAAAATAGAAATACATACTAAAGTATCAATCAACAGTGATGTAAAAAGAGTACTAACGCTATCAATAGGAGATGATTCTTTATTGTTTTTTGACTCGGTAAAGGAAAGTAGACTTAATGAAATTGTTAAGAAATATTTCATTAAGAATATAAAAAAGAAGACTGTAGTATTAATTAATGATCATTGTAATGTTCATATTGATGATATGACAATTGATTATAACCAAGATGCCACTTCAAAAAAAAATACGGATAAAAAAATAGAAAAAGTTACCTGTAAATATTATACACTAAATAAATGTAATAAACCAATGGATTATAGATGTGATCTTTTGATAGATAATCAATGCGTTGCGGGTGGGAAGGATGACTAAACAAAATCGAACAAAATTAGATGTGGAAAAGCATGTTAATGAAACAAAACAGAATCTCTGGGTAAAAAAGGCGAAAGTAATAAACATAAAAAGTACCTTTTTTGAAGCCATAGTAGATTATATTGATTCAGAAGGTACAAGAGAGCTGGCAGTTATAAGCGAGTTTGCTTTTGAAGATGTTTCTGAACTATATCAGGATAGGATAGTTCCAAATGCTAGGTTTGAAATACATCAATATAGAGAATGCCGTAAAAATGGAAGTAAAATTATATGTACGGAGATAATTTTTCCATGATAGTCATTGGAATAGATCCTGGAGTTGAGACTGGTTTTGCTGCAATAAGAGATGGAAATTTATTTTTATATTCAAAACAGCTTATGCACCAGATAAAAGGAATATCAATACTTGAAACTTTTCCTCAAGATAATCAAATAATACATTTATATATAGAATCCCAGTATTTAAATAGAACATCTAAAAAAACCAATTTTATTACATTAAGAAAGCTTATAGAAATCGAGGGTTACTGGAAATATGAAGCGATCAAAAACAAAATAAACCAAATACATGAAGTTCTACCAAATGTATGGCAATCCAGGATGTTATCTTCATCAAAACTAAAACGTAACGAACTTAAAAAGCTCTCAGTACAGAGAGTAAATAAAGAATGGAAAGAATCAATCAAAAACCATAATCTTGCAGATGCAATTAATATTGCAAATTATGGTTGGATAGAAGAACAAATAAAAATAAAGAGTGTAAAAAATCATGAAAATATTTAATATAAGAAAAGGTTTTAATTGTAATTCATCATCAACGCATAGTATTATAATGGCAGAAGATGAGCAACTAGATATTAGAGAATCTCAATTTTTTACATTTGGATGGGAAAATTTTATTTTATCTTCCGAAGAGTCTAAAATGAGATATTTATTAGCAATGGTATATTATAATTTAGATATTCAGGAAGACAATGAAGCTGAACTGGAACAACAACAACAATATATTAATATATTCAAAGAAATCTTTCAAGAAGACTATATGCAGAAATATTTTAATGAAACTGATAATAAACATTATGTTTTTAGAAATTTAAATTCGGAATACAAATTCTACCCAATACTTGATCACCAGTCAGCTAAACATTTACCACGAGACCAATATACTGATAGATTAAATATACAATACTTAAAAGAGCTGAAAGAATTTTTAAAAAATCCCAAAATAATAATTTGTGGTGGGAATGATAACATTGATGATGATACTGCTGCTGATAATACTCCTATTGGTAAACATTTATGGTTTTTTAATAATACAGATAAAGCTAAATATGTTGTGCGAGATGAAATATCAAACGCATGGATAGCAATAGATAGAAAACAAGGAGATAGATTTATTTTTACATTTGATGATTCAGATGAATCTCCAGATGATGATTCAGAAATAAAAACAATAAATAAAACATCCTTCCCATTATCTGTGGATTTAAAAATAACAAATTATTGTACTAAAAATTGTAGCTTCTGTTACCAAAATAGTAGCAAATATGGTACTTTTGCACCATATGATATTATTAAAAAATGGATAGATTTATTAGTAGAAGCAAAAGTAATGGAAGTAACCTTTGGAGGTGGAGAGCCAACCACACATCCAGACTTTATTAAAATAATAGATTATGCAAAAAGCAAAAACATAATTCAGAGTTTTACTACTTCCAATATTGATTGGTTTTTAAATACAAAAGATATTAAACAAGTTATGAACCAAATAAATTCTTTTGCATTTACTCCAGCTTCTTTAGAGGATATAACCAGAATATTAGCATTTATTTATCTTTATGGTATAGATATTCCTGTATATTTTAATTTAGTTGAAAATATTCATAGAGATAATTTAAATGGTTATAAAAAATATATAAAAACGATAAAAGATCATTATTGGGATTATAATAAAAATCTTATTGTAAATTTATTAGGTTTTAAAAATACTAATGAAAAGACAGCCAAATATGAAGATTTAAGCTCGAATAAAAAAGAGATGCTTCAAGCCCTTATGTTTGCTCAGGATAATAATATAAGGATAGGTATAGATACATCATTTGCAGCTAAATATCAAGATATTTTAAATATATTAAATATTCCTACGGTATCTTATTTCAAAGAGGAAGGTAAATTCTCTATGTATATTGATGCAGTTGAAGGAAAACTTGGCAAATCATCATATACAGATGAATATATTGATTTTAATCCTAATAAACAAAATGTTGAAAAATTCTTAAACATTTATAGGACTTTTTAAGATGAAAATAATAAAAATACAACAATATCTATGTGGTACAACACAAATAAAAGCGATTATTTTTATACATAATACAACAATAATAAGATTTTATGATGTTGATTTACAAATCAAATTATACTTGCCAGAACCTTATATAATTGCGTTCTTTACTTCTGAAAATTCATCAAATAATAATCAATACGAATACAAAAGGCTTAAAGAATGGATTGTAAATATCAACGATAGCACGATAAATGAATATATCATTAATTATGATATATTAAAAGAATTTTAATTTTTGGTATGTCTTATCTATTGCTTATTTCATGGACTATTTTTTCTTTAATTCTTGGTGCATATTGCTGGGCACCACTTCTTGTTAAATGTATGCCATCATTCGCAAGATTAATTCCAGATAATGTTCTGGGAGGATTAATATATACAAATACTTGATCATAATCAAGTAAAGCCTTTAGGTTTTCTATGTTGGCATTAATCTGTTGTGTCGTCTTACCAGCTGCTACATCGTTATCACCAATTGATAACAAAACAATACCAGCGCCAGATATTCTGTTTTTAAATTCTGCTTGAGAATTCAACCAGCGTGTTGTCGTATAACCCCTAATACCAAGTGCTGAGATTGTAAAATCTGGCATGAGCTTTTGTAATTCTGAAATTAATGCAGATCCAGGTTCTACATGACTATCACCAACCGCAACTATAATATTATTTCTTAATAAGAAATTCTCAGGCTTGGAGGAAGTTACTTTTTTAATTAAAAAATAACTACATACCCCTAATAATATTATTAATAATTTATCCATTATCAAACATCCCTGATAATAATGGTTTTTCAACATATTTCAAGAGTAATTTATAATAATCTGGATTTTCTTTTAAGTGCGCTAAAGCAATTTTGCCAGTAATTATTAAATCTCCACCTGTAATATCTTTATGTTCCAATTCAACATTCATACCAACAGTAAAGTCTTTAATATTAAATTTATGAAATTTTACTTTAAGAATTTTAGCTACTTTTAAGGCTTGAGTTTTATTTATTTTCATTTCTTATCCCCTCTTAGTAATTCTATATCAGGAAATATCATTTTTAATACTCCAGCCTTATAAGCTCTGAAGTAACTTGTGCTACATCTGTATCTGAAAGTTGTGATTTTAGAATTATCCAACTGGCGGAGCTGGTAATGAAACTAATACTAATTCGGCAAGACCAGGATTACCTGCAGCACCAAGATTATCAGCATTAACATCATTCCATTTACCAGTAACGCTGGTTGGCCATGTATCAACAGTCGCTACAGCTCCAACTGCTCCAAGATGGAAATCCTGATATACATTTATTGGGTCATCATCTCTTAAGCAAGCCCAGTAATATGTTCCTCTTGCAGTATCAGGATCATGAACTTCTTTACAGAGGATAACTGATGCATTTCTTAATGCAATTGCACAATTATTGGTCTGGTATGCTGTAGCATCAAAAACATTATAACCAGGTAAAGCTGCTTCTGTTGGTTCACATTCAACAATAATTCTACTTGAATCATCAATTATAATCCATGTATGTACATAATCATTTCCATAAATACCAACATAATCACCATAATCACCAGATCTAAAGTCTATAGAATTCATAAACATACAAACATCTGAACAAGAACTGATAAATACCTCGGTAGGATATGGAGGGATAACAACAGCACCAGTAGAATCTCCTAAAAATCTTAATCCTGCTGTTTTAATTCTTGAATTTATAAAGTTTAAAACGCGTCCACCTTTTTCAAGTACAAATTCTACTCTTCCCAAATTTATAAACTCACTATTTAAAACATAAAGAGAAGCATATCTATCACCATATGGTGACCATGTTCCATTAAAGTATCTACAATCGATATAATTTTTTACATCACCACCACTAATAGTAGTTAGTTTAGAATCATAAGCAACTGTAATATCATCTAATATATAAGACTCACCGAATGTATGAGTAGGATCACCAGCATAAAAACCAATAGCATTACATAATAATTCAGTATCAAGCCACATTCTTAAAAATCTTGTTGGCAAACTACCAGCTGCTGCACCATAAACCAGACAGTAAATAGCCTCTAAACAAAATCCTTCAGCTTGATTAAGCATAAATATTGGAACCTTTGTTGCTAAAAATCCTTGTAATCCATTAATTTCTGGTGCTTCTTCAATTTTTAATCCTCTAATATCAAAACTACCATTACCATCGAAATAGAAATAATGACCAACTGCCGCTCCTCCAATATCTACACCATTAAAAATAAAATTACCAATACTTGTAATTGTATAACTATCCATTGCTTTAAACATATAAAATTGGTCTGCAATAAGTGGATTACCACCAACATTTATACGATCTATTAATAGTGATGCATTGTCACGGCCATCAATTACACTTTCAAAAACCAAAGATGATTTCTCATCCATAACCATCATCCCATTATTTGCACCATTAATATCAGCACCACCAAAGTTTGACACATTAACATCTCTCTCATAATCACAATAGAATGTGTTAAATACAGCATCGGAATTAGTAAGTTTGAATAATCCCTGCATACCTTGTGTTTGTAATGCTGCTACTATATCTATTTCAACATCTCCACATCTTAAATATGAATTATTAACATTAAATACATAATTATGTATTGCAACATTATAATCTGCACAATCTCTGGATAAAACAGGATCACCAAGACAAATAAATTCAGAGTTATTTTCAATCCAGAACATATCACCAAGTGTACCATCGGTTTTTGAAGCTTCTACATATGATTCAGAATAGAATTTTGAGTTGTGATTAAGATGCATAAAATATTTCAATTGTATATTATTATCAGGAAATAGAATTGGAGCAACACTATATAATTGTGCATAATCCATATAAATACGACCATTATATCCGTCACTACAATTAACAGGATCACCATTAAATGAGGTTTTATAATTTGGATTCGTAAGACCATACCCACTATTTAATGCATAAGCACAGTTTAAGATAAATTTTATAGAATCCTGTTTACCACAGGTATTTTTAATATCTAATCCTTTTCCAAGTGTTGCCCTACCATTAATAAACCAGGTTCCTGTACCAAATCTAATTAGTTTATCTCTTACATATAAATCATTTATTGAGGTTAAATCGGATGAGTCAACTTGAATTGTTCTAAAAAATAAAGTATAGTCTGGTGTTGTTGTATCCCAAAGACAAAAAACATCAGTTAAATCAAAACCCATAACAGGTAAGTGATATAAGCAGGCTATCGCCTGAAAATTGAAGAAACATAAATAATTATTTGTAAAGTCATCAATAATATTACATACTTGGGTTACATAACTTCTCCTAAATAATTGCTGTGTAAAATGGTTTTTAGAATCTATGTTATGGAAGCCACCATAAAAGTCATACAAATTAACATTAATAAAATTAATATGTCCATAAAATTCAGAACTATAATATTTTTTTACAACTGTTTCATCTCCAATTTGGAAATTTGTAAATCCCATCTCTGAATTATTTGAAATTAGCATATTCCTATAGTCAGTTGATAATAAATTACCACGCTGAACAGTAGCCATCCTAATACGAGAGCAATATTCAGACAAGCTATTAATACTATTATTAAGCATATAATTACTATAACCACCAAGTTTTAATTTATATATAAAATTAACAGGATCAATAGTTTCATATTCCAATATCTTTATTTTTAAATCCGTATTTTGGTAACCAAACCAAAATGTTCTACATTCTAACCAATCTGTTTTTATATCAGGATAACTTAATATTGGTCTATCCAATTTACAAATCAAAGATGACCATCCTTCTGGATATGTTGGATCATATGTTCTATACTGACCATCATAAAAATCACCAAAAGCTGCTGGAGCCAAACCAGACCAAGCCTGACTAATTGTTATAGCAATAGAAACACCAGGTACAGCAACAAGATTAATAATTGTCCAATAACCATCAATTGAGTTAACGCCAGGAGTTGATCCTATAATTTCAATAGGTTGACCAATAGATAATGGTGCAATACTTCCAGTATCTGCTATTGTAACCATCGTATTACCACCATCATTGGCAGCAGCAATAATTGGATATTTATGTATTAAATTTTCTTGTACTTTTTTAGTAGTACCTGAAATCATTAAGTAACCATCACGTTTAATATTACATATACTAACTTGCTCTTCAATAGCACCCACACCCCAAAAAGTACCAGCATTTGGCGCTACTTCTCCAACAGCGATCGGCTCATTAAAAGTAATTGTAGTATCTCCAGCAACAACAATAGATAATATAGTATAAGTATTGTTATTTGCTGGTGTTGGTGATCCTGTTATTCTGACATGTTGACCAGCAGCTAGATAAGCAGATTGATCACCAGCTAATACTATCTGACCATTAGGAGCAGCAACAGATGATTGAATAGCATAACTCCTAGCACAATGATCTACAGTTTCATCAACTTTTATTAAATATGTTTCTGAACCATCCTGCCATCTATTAATGGCTGTCTGTAATGATTGCCACGGATGCAATTTATCATCTCCAGAATTAGCATCATCTCCAGCAGCCCATACTCCAGAACCATCTATATCAGTATGTGCAAGACCAGGATTGACATATTTAGTTACTAGAGAATTAGGATTAAATGCAGGTTGTACAGTATCTTTCAAACAAATATACATAGGGGAACGAACTCTTGTCCCAACGCTATTTAATGTTTCACTACTTGGCAGTGTGCCAAAGTTTGGAGCTACAATTGGCGGTATCTGAGGTGTATACTGATCACTATCTTTATGAGCAGTTGAAACTGAGTGCATTTGATCCATATATATCATCATTGGAACTGTTACTGCTTCGCAATTTTTCAAAGTGATATAATCCATATCCCATGATACTAACTCAATATGAGCACCTTTAGTACTATCATGTGGAAATGGTTCTACTATAATTAACCACGGATATGACATATCTGTAAATAATTTCTTTGTCATAGTATGTGGTATTGCGAGAGTTTGTCCCGCTGTTAATTGCTTATCTATTACATTTTTATACATTTTAATCCCTCTTAATTTGATTTCTTATTTTTCTTATTTTTCTTTGATTCAAACTTTTCAGTTTCGGATTTAATTTTACTTTCTAAAGATGGATTCCTTGGTATTTTTCCAGTTGCTAAAGCTTTTTTATAACTTTCTTCCATAATTCTTAAAGATTTAGCATACTCTTCCTGAGCTTTAGCTTTTCTCTCTGCTTTTTCTTTTAATTTTGCAACATTAATATCATGAATAGTAACTGGATGTTCTACTTTTAAAACAGCTTCTTCAATTTCAGCTTTGCAAGCTTCATAAATAGCTTGGTTTGTAGAAATTAAAACATCTAATTCTTTTGATATTTTCATAATTTCACCTGCAAAATGGATTTTTAACTCTGGCATCCGTTCTGCAAATTTATCTATTTCTATTTTTAACTTCTCAATAGCAATAGACTTTGAAATCATATCACATTTAATTGCTTCTTTTTCTTTAGCAATTTTCTCAAGCTCTTCAGAAGTTAATTCAACAACATCAACTGGTATTTCTGTTGTTTGTATATCATCTTGTATTAAATCACTTTTATTTAAATCTAATTCATTTTCCATTAGAATATCTCCTAAAATAATATTTTAAAAAAAACTATCTACTTATTGAATGTGGATATTTTAACCACACATCATAAGTTGCATCAATATTAGGATTAGTAGAAAGATTTAACCTAACAATAATAAAAGAAGCAGATGGATTCGATAATACAACCAGTGGTTCTTCTATTGCACCAAGAACAGCATCATTAGTTTTAACGATAGTAGGAATAATTCTTGTCCACCAGAAACCAGCCCCTAAAGCATAATCGTGTTCCATTTTTCTCATATCTTCGGTTGATAATTCCATATCTATTGTTGTCTGACCAGTTATTCCAGTACTTGCAATAGTAACAGTACCCTTTTTAATTTTAGTATGTTGTGCCATAATATTTTCTCCTTAGCGGATAATTGAGTGTGGATATTCTAACCACACATCATAAGTTGCATTTGCTACACCAACAGCTTGTGAAACTGTTAAAGTTACAAGCACATGATCAGGAAATAATATATTTGGTATTGTTAAAGCAACTATTGGTTTTTCAAGTGCTCCAGCATTTGCACCAGCCAATCCAGTTTTAATAATAGTAGGAATTAATCTTGTAAACCAGAGGCCAGCTCCTAAAGCATAATCATGTTCCATTTTTCTCATATCTTCGGTTGATAATTCCATATCTATTGTTGCTGTTCCAGCCACCTGACCACTTGCAATAGTAACAGTACCCTTTTTAATTTTAGTATGTTGTGCCATAATATTTTCTCCTTATTTTAATCTTTATATATTTTATATAATGCAAAGCCCAACCCAAATAGAGCTGCTACATAAGCCCAGGTTGGTATTTTGTTCATCCAAGTCTGTAACCCTTCTGTCAATTTAGATGATGGAACAATAGCGGCAGCGTTATATGGAGTAATTTGAGTTCCAGTACTTGCCTGTCCACCACCAGTAGTTGTTGTTGTTGGAACAGATTGCTCTTCTATTGAATCACAATCTCTTAAATATTGTGTTGCAACCCATACCTTATCATTTCCATATGTAAAACCAAGCCAGGTATATCCGCTACCTGATCTACTTTCTGCATCATTTTCATCAACAAATACCATCATATCCTTATCAAAAGTTCCTAAAACAGGGGCAGATGTTGAGGGTTCTGATCTATAATTTAAATTAGCAGTTGTATAAAAACATCGCTGTGCCATTTGTTTACTTCCTCGTTAATAATAATATAGTAATTAATAAAAATGCTCCACCACCAACCCAAACAAGTGGGCTTTCATACCATTTAGAAGATGTTTCAGCAGATTCAGTTTCAGTTGATAACAAAGAATCAGCTGCCTCTTCTGCTGAAGTAGTTGTTACTTGATTAAACTGACTGCAATCAACATTTTCACAACCCAAACTATTTGTATATCCAGAGGTAGCAGTACAGGCCAGTCCGCCAGTACTTGAGACAATATTACCAGCAGTTTCACTTCCAAGACCAATTAAAGTTCCAAGTAAATTCATTACCCCCGCTGCTATTGTTGGAATAGTTCCTTTATCAAAGCCAGATCCACCTTGACATGCACTTGTTTTACTGCCACTTGTTGTTGTTCCAAGACCTGAATAATTCTGAGTTACTTTCTTAATACCAAGTAGCTCAGAATCAAAGTTTACTTCCATGCTAATTCCATTATCTAAAAAACTAATTGGAAGTGGTATCTCAGACGCTATGTGAGCGTTAATGAACAATTCTTTAGCTAATTTATAATTACTATCATATATATTATAAGCCTGACTTAGTAAATTTAATATTGCAAATTCTTTTGATCCTTGAATTACACCTGCTATATAATTAAATTTATCATTATTTTTATAATATTTCTTTACTATTTTTTCACGAGATACATATTTGGTTTTATATATTTTAATATTCCGTAATATATCATCTTTGGTTATTTCAAAGCTGTCACCGGACTTAATTGCAAGATTAATATACTGATTAACTAATGCAGGAGTTGGTACTATATCCATATTTTCAGAATTTTTAAACCAGGATACCATTTTCATAGTATTATTTTCAAGATCAAGACCTTCTATTAATAATAATTCACCTTTCATGATTATTTACACTCCTGCTTTTCTATTCTTTTTCTAATATCTTTAATATAAGGTAACTGTCTTTCGATTATAGTTACCCTAATATGTTGAATTACGTTTTGTTTATTACATTGTGGTCTTTGTATCCATAAAGCTTGGTTTGTCAGTAGTCTAATAGTTAAGAAATCTCTTAAATCAACTGCATCTGTCTGATAATATGTTAAAGCTGCACCAGCATTATATTCTATAAAACGGTTAGGAACTGTATACCAATTTTGCTGATCCTTTAATGCAATTCCTACTCGATGATTTTCATCAGTAAGAATTAAAGTACATAAATATCGTTCTGTAGTTCTCTGATCAGTTGTATTCTCATACCAGGAATCAAAAGACAATGATCTAATTCTATTTTCATTTTTACCAATAGCTTTAATTAGAACAGCATCTAAAGTTGTAGTGGTATCGATAGACCAATCCGTTCGTCTAATATCAACTATTGGTAGATTATATAAACTAGTAGGTAGTAATTCATATTCTAATAATTGATAGTTCTCATACATTAAACAACCTTAAACTACCTTTGGCATTTTACTTAATTTGTCATATAATTCATTTCCGATTTTAGTACCAGCCATAACAATACCACATAAATATTTTTGTCCAGCAGTTAGTCCAGCACCAGCAGTAGTAAATGTTACTGTAACCTGTGATCCTGCAGGTACTATCCACGGATGTTTTAAATCATATTTTTCCCGTTGGGATAGTGGATTTCCTATTATATCATACATTCTCCATAAACTGGTTAGTGATGGAAATGTAGGTATTCTAAAATTGGTATCACCAATTTCTACTTTCAGAGTAACAAATAAAGGATCTTCAGCTTTACAAAGGAAAGTTGTTGAATTTACAACATACCCACGTAAGGTATCAATCAATAATATATCTTTTAAATTATTTGAGAAACTTACGTCCACAGCAACAGCAGTACCAGCAACAGTAGTTATAACAGTTTCAAATGGTATAGATATATATTGATAATTTAAATAATTATCATTAGAGAACTGAGCACTAAGAAGAACATTATTAGTTAACTCTTCAATGTTTTTTATTTCCATATTTAATTTCTCCAATTATTGTATAATAATTAAAAACTATATAAAATATATAATTTTTAGTTATTATACAATAACCAGGTAGTAAGTATTAACCCACTACCTGGCTAAAGTATATAATTCATAAATTATAAACCAGATCTAACACCCTTTCGAGTTGATAAACCTCTAAGTTCCAAAGTAATAGCAACCACATTACCAGTTTTCATAACCAATGGGTGAGTCGCATCAATAATGGCATTACCACTTTGATCAACTAAATTAGTTGTTGGCATAGTATATTGAGCAGATAATTCATCCTGTTCAACAATATCAAATGGATATATTCGTGCTCTTTTTGAATTTGAAGCTGGAACGCCAGCACTTATTGTTCCAACATTGTTATCAGTAGTATACATCGACATACCTCGTCCAGACTCCCATTCCCAGAAGGGGCCACGAACGACTGTATCTGATGTAACCATTAATTCCAGATATAAGTTCTCGAGAAGTTTCTGTGCATAAAGTACCGATGCATAACCCTCTCCAACTGATACTCTTGCAATGAGTCCAACATAATAAATTTTCCAGGCTTTGCCAGCTAAAGGTGATTTATCTTTCTGGAGATTGGTATAATTCTTCCCCTTTCCAGAAATGTTCATAAAGAAATCAAAAGTTGCTCCCTGAGCGATCTGAACATCCGCTGTACGGGAACCGAAGATAATAGTATCATACATAAAATCTTCTTGCAGGTCTTCAATTTGATATGGTACATTTTTTATAGTTACTATTGAGCCTCTTGGTGCATTTGACTGAAAGGCTATTTGATTTTCATTTGCCATAATAATAATCCTCCATTATTTTTAATAATAATTTTGTTTAATCCCTAAAAACTATAAGGTTGATAATCTGCACTGCCCATAAATGGCTGTGCTTCATTTGCTACAACTTCACCAAATTTTACAGGTGATCTTGTTTCTATTTCTCCAAATCCCTGAAAATTTTTCGGTCTTGTTGCCTGTACTCCAAATAACATTTGCTGTTGTCTATTAAGTTTCAACTGACCCAGTCCTGATACTGCTGGGGTTGTTGCATTTTCTGCAACAACTGGTACTGCAAAAGATACAGGTAACTGGATATTGAATTTTGCTGCAATTTCCATTACTGCATCAATTCCAAATCCTGCAAATATTCCAATACCTACCTGCTCATTTGCATATCTGTTTGCAGCTTTGCTACCACCAACGGCCAATAATACTTTCAGTGCTATTCTAAGCCAGTCTTGCTCGATTTTATTGACAGTAAAATTACTTACCATCAATGCACCCAGCATACTTGCTAATCCTTCTGCCATATTAATGCCTTCTTGTTTGGTAGGAATTAAGCCCTTAACCTGTCCCATGAAACCTAAATCTGACAAACTTTCAACTTTAGGAAATCTATGTTTTGGCATGTTTTGTCCTCCATTAAAATTTATCTCTTTAGTCGTTGACCCGACTATTATTTCTTTAAAACCCGCTTCTTTACATAATTGTGTAAATGGTTTTATTTTAGATAAGTCAACTCCAAGCGACTCCGCTTGATCAATACTAATATATTGAGCTGGTACACATATTTTCTTACCTGCTTTATTTACTGCTGACTTAACTTTTGTGACTATTCGAGTATGCATGTTTATTTACCATGAGCTTTTTTCAATTCTCTTTTCATGCAATTTAAATAAGTTTCATTATCTCCTCTATTGCTACCACCATCTTTACAGCTTTTAACTGTTTTACTAAAAATTTTCTTTATATCCATTACTCTTTTTACAGCTTTAGCAGAAGTAGATGCCTTAAATTTCGGATGTCTCTTTGGTGGCTCATAATATTCTGTGGTTCCTCTTTTACCTTCTCTTATAATTTTTTTGCCCTTATGTTTTAAAGACTTGTATTGTCTTGTGGCACAATGTTTTTTACCATTACTGTCTTTAACACAAATAGAATGACTACCAGCAAGACTTACTCCGGCCTTTTCAGCCGCATCTTCGATATTTGAAAACATACCTTCCAAAACTCTTTTATGTTTAGGTTTGGTTGATTTTCTTGTTCTTCTTCTTTTAACCATTGGTTTTCTCCTTTTTTAAAGTTTCATATTTTAAAAAATAACAAATTGCTTATATCAAAGTCAACAATGAGACTTATCTTTATTTGCTTTCAAAAAAACCAGTCAGCATTGGTCTATAATCTTTGGATTTTAAATCATTTTTACCTCTTGGACACGCTGATAAAGGTTTTAATTCCGCTTGTAATTCAGTACCAATTAAGCATTTACCTTTTTTAAAATATCCTTTTTTACAACCGATAATTATTTTATGACCTTTTTTTATTTCTTTAGTTCTTAAAGATTTCCTATCAAAATAACCAGGATCTTTATGTCTAATTCTGCAATATTTTTTCATGATTATTTTTTTCTGCCAACCAGGTAACCACCAATAAAAGCGCCACCAAGTATTAGAAATAAAGCAGTATAAATAAATGGATTAACTTTATTCATAATTCTTGTGATTTCTTCTTGCCCGCCTTCTACGACAGGGCTATATATTGGTTCTATAACATCACCAATCCAGGAGGGTATTTCACTTCCTGAATCTCCAGATACTGATTTAACATCGAGATAATTTTTTAAATAATTATTTAGAGGTACTGGAAGTTGATCAACAGAATATCTAACTATTGTTTGTATTCCATCCTTGCCAAGATTATATAATTGAGTATTATAATTCCTGGTAACCTGCGTTATAACAGGCACCAAAGATTGAGCTAATTGTTGATTAATATCTGTCATCAAAAAAACCTGTTAGTAATTGTCGTTTAACTTTTTTTCTTGTTTTGCTAGATTTATGTGGGATTTTTATAACATTTCTATCATATTCTTTAACAATACCAGTTGCAAACCATTCAATAATATTTGGATCTTCAATAACAATATCAACAAATTCTCTCCAATACTTACTTCTTCTATCACCAAAATTTATATTTTCGCCATTTTTTATATATCCTTGACTTTTATCGTGGGCTAAAGCGAACTTATATGCTCTTTCGATTGTTGTAATAGTATAACCTGATATTTTCTTAATATTCGCCACACTATATTTGTTCTTCTTGTTCATCTTTTTACCTCTCAAAATCCGATATGTAATAATCTTTACTTTTTACAACCATTGATTCAGGAACCTCCCATCCAGCAGGTTTATTCTGGCTACCATCAAGAGACATCCATTTATTTGAACCAGGTGGGACTTCTACAAGTAAATAAACATGATTATAATTAGTATTATTACCAGTTTGAACGATTCTAACGACCTGATTATCATATCCTATAGAGTACAATAAAGCACCAAGCAGCATTGTATAATCATCACAATCACCAGCTTTATATTGTAATAGTACTCGTGCAGGGCTAAAATAAGAATCACGTCTTGATAAATCTCTGGTATATCTTACATTTTTTCTAACATAATTAAATATTGTTATAATTTCAAGAATCCATGCTTTTTCAGTAGTACAGAACTCTTTCCCACATCTTTGAGTTAATATCTTTGTTGCAGCTTCTCTTATATATATATTATTCCCATATTTTAATATCATTTCACATATATATTTAGCTCTATCTCTTATGGTCTCTACGGGAATAATTTGAGGTTTTGGTTCTATTTTATTTATTTTTAATTCTAAATCTTTTAATAAATCTTCTGGATGGCTGGCATGATCATTAAATAATCCAGTCATAATTTGACTATCATTATTAGGTTGTTTATCTTTTACATGCTTTACCAGTAAATCTAAAGCAAAACCTAAAAAGGAATATGGTATATTCATATTTTAAAAAATAACAAATTGCTTATATCAAAGTCAACAATGAGACTTATCTTTTAAATATGGTTAAAATTAGTCAAAATAAACAATAATAATTAATAAGTTAGTAATATTAACCATAGCGAATCTAGGTCAATTATAAAGGTATTATTTTTTATAAATACTTTATTATCACTTTGATAATAAAAATTAATTCTGGTTAATTTATGAGAGTCATTTTTTTTAGTCAGATATTAAAAGAAGTGATAAGTTTACTTTAACAACAAAAAGTAAACTTAAGTTTAAATAAGTTTACTATAAGGCTAAGCTGCTTGGAATACCAGTTGTCAAGATTGATCCGCAATATACAAGTCAGCAATGCTCAAAATGTGGACTTCTTGGTGAACGTAAAGGCAAATCGTTTAAGTGTTCATGTGGACACGTTGAAGATGCTGATGTCAATGCCTCATTCGTAATTGGCTTG
>JALNXG010000021.1 GCA_023230485.1 Melioribacteraceae bacterium | reverse complement strand
AATTCCTGCCATTATCCCCTGTCCGGCGGCTTCCTCATATCCCGATGTTCCATTAATCTGTCCGGAAAAATAAAGTCCCTCAATTAACTTTGTTTCTAAGGTTAAATCCACTTGGTAAGGAGGGAAATAATCATACTCAACTGCATAAGCAGGACGAACCATATTTACATTTGCCAATCCCTTGATCTTCTTTAAAGCTTTATATTGGATGTCTGCTGGCAAAGAGGACGAGAAACCATTTATATAAATTAAATCATCATCTAAACCTTCCGGTTCAAGAAATAACTGATGCCGTTCTTTATCGGCGAAGCGAACTATCTTATCTTCAATGGATGGGCAATATCTCGGGCCTACACCATTTATAACTCCCGTGAAAAGTGGCGATTTATCGAATCCGGTTTCTAAGATTTTATGAACTTCTAAATCAGTATAAGTTATATGACACGGAACTTGACGAAGATATGGAAATTTGCTTTTATCTGTTCTGCGAGAAAATGGAAGAGGCGGATCGTCTCCGGGTTGAACTTCTAAGAGATCCCAATCAATTGAATCTCTATGTAATCGAGGAGGCGTACCGGTTTTTAATCTTCCCGAAACAAATCCCATTCGGTTAAATGATTCAGTCAATCCTTTTGAGGCTTGTTCACCGTATCTTCCTCCTTCTGTGGAGGTCATTCCCGTATGCATCAATCCGTTAAGAAATGTTCCTGAACATAAAACAACTGCTTTACATTTTATCTCTTCACCATTCTTTAGCTTAACTCCCGTAATCTTCTTATCTTCTGCAAAAACATCCATCAAGGAGTCTTCAATTATTTCGAGATTCTGAGTTTCGCTTACAGTTTTAATTGCTTCTAATGTATAAAATTTACGATCGGATTGTGATCTTCCAGCCCAAACTGCAGGACCTTTTGATTTATTAAGAGTTCTGAATTGTATCCCTGCTTTATCGGCAATAAGCCCCATAACACCGCCAAGAGAATCAATTTCATGAACCAAATGTCCTTTAGCACTCCCCCCTATTGCAGGATTGCAGGACATTCTTCCGATTGCTTCCTTTTCCATTGTTATGAGAGCAACCGAACAACCCATTTTAGCTGCGGCAATACTTGCTTCAATTCCGGCATGTCCACCACCTACTACGATTACATCAAAATACCTCATTTATTCCTTTCGGTTTCACGTGAAACCTTTTTTCCTTTTTTTATATGTTACTTATTTTTTTGCATATAACATCTTAGCAAATTCTATCATTCACCAAAGTTAATCTACCTGTTCATATCTATTCCATTCATGATTTCACCTGGACAAATCTTAAGCATCTGCGAATCCTTTATTTTATTACATCCTATCATTTCAATTACATTTTTTCATAAACACAATACTCTTCATCCAAACAGAACTTACTAGATTGGTGAAACATTCTTACTGAAATTCATTCACTACACTCATATTTCTTCATCACACAAAATTCTTTTACTCAGTCAAACTTGCAGAAATTTGTTTCTGTTTGAGTAAGGTTAATATCTAATTAAAAATATTTCCGAACGACTCAAGTATTTATACATCAAAAAAATCCAAAATAATCATAAAATTTTTTCTTAATCCACAACTTTCACTTTATTCACATTTTGCTATTAAATCACCTATTAAAAAGTCTTGGGGTTTATTATGCGACAAAAAATGCACATTCAACTTCTTCCAAATAATTTTTTTGATTATCACCGAAGGTCCTATCTCCAGAAAAAGTCAATTTAATTTCTAAAATCTGTTACTGGAATAATTTTACATTTTACTTACGACCGACGCTTCGAATAAACAATATCACAGTAAAGAAATTTTGCCAATCAAAAATGATAAGAATTGTCACAATTATAGTGGGTTCAAATTCAGTAAATAAATTAATTTTTCTTTCAATCTACCAATATAAATTCTTTCTCTCATTAAACTATTTGCCGTTTCACGTGAAACAGACAGACAGCCAACTTGTCGGCTTAATATTAAATATATTAAATTAAATGAATAAAGTGCGTTTCTAGAACAAAAATCTACTTTCCAATACAAAATTTTGAGAATATATTATTTAATATATCATCATTTGTAACTTTGCCTATTATTTCGCTTAAAGAACTCTCTGCATTTCTTAAATCAACAGCAATAAATTCGCCCGATAATTTTTCGTTAATGGAAACTAATGCCGTCTCTAATTGCCTTTTTGCCGATTTAAGTGCTTCAAAATGACGAAGGTTAGAAACTATTGCCGTTTTCTCGCTATAATTAGAAGACCCGATCGCTTTGTCTTTCAAAAGTTGATACAATTCATCCATACCTAATCCTGTTTTTGCAGATATCTTTACATCTGCATTAAAATGCTCGCCGTGCAATAAATCAACTTTATTGAGCACCTTAATAATTCTGTCATCAGTCGTCAATTCTAATAATTGATTATACAAATCAAGTGAGAATCCCGTTTGGATATCATTAATAAATATTACTACATCAGCGGCTTTAACTGCATCGCGGCTTCTGAATACTCCCTCTTTCTCAATAATATCTTCCGTAAAACGAATTCCTGCCGTGTCAAATAATTTATAAAGTATTCCATCAATAACTACTTCTTCACGGATTACGTCTCGTGTTGTACCCGGAATTTCGCTTACGATTGCACGCGATTCTTTTAGCATATAATTAAGAATAGAAGACTTCCCCACATTCGGCTTGCCGACTAATGCGGCATTAACGCCATCTCTCATTACTCTTCCGAATGAATATGTTTTGAGCAGCTCCGAGATTTCATAAATAATACTATTTATTGATTCGGCAACTTTCGTCAGTGAAATAAATTCTAATTCTTCTTCAGCAAAATCAAGCTCTAATTCAATGAGCGAAGATGTGGTAATAAGCTCTTCGCGCAGTGAATCAACTTTTTGCGAAAGAAGTCCATTAAGCTGATTTCTCGCACCTCGGAGCGATGCATCGCTTCTTGAATTAATAATATCCGCGACTGCTTCCGCTTGTGCTAAATCTAATCTTCCATTTAGGAATGCACGCTTAGTAAATTCACCCGGTTCTGCTAGTCTTACTCCATTATCTAAAAACAGAGCGATAATTTTCTGCACGATTAATTGACTGCCGTGAGTGCTTATTTCAACAGAGTCTTCACCGGTATATGAATGTGGAGTTCTAAAAACAGAGACAAGCACATCATCAATCTGCTCCCCATCGGCTGAAATAATTTTCCCATAGTGAATAGTATGCGAATCTGATTCGGATATTAATTTCTTTCCTTTAAATATTTTATCGGTGGCTTCAAAACTAAGAGGACCGCAAACACGGATAATTGATAAAGCTCCAACTCCCACGGGAGTTGCCAGTGCAGTTATTGTATCTTCAATTAAAATCATATTTGTCTTTTAAGAAAATCATTTAAATTAACTAAATTCAGCACCATTATCAACTTACTAAATTCTATAACTTATTTACTTGCAATAAGTTATGTCGTATTTCCCAACCTCTTTTATCTCAAATCTAAATCTCAATATAAATATGTAGATTAATAATCAATTGACTATTTTTGGAAAGTAAGAAACTTTAGTAATTAATAAATTGTATTAAATTAAAATACAATAAGGAGGACTAATGGCAATCGATTTTAATAAGTTCACCGTAAAAGCCCAAGAAACAGTTCAAAACTCAATAGAAATAGCCCAAAACTACACAAACCCAACAATAGAACCAGAGCATATATTAGCTGCAATGATTCAAGACACCGATAATCTGGCAGTCTCTATAATACAAAAATCGGGTGGCAATTTATCCGCTGTTAAAATAAAGCTTAGTGAATTAATGGAAAAATTACCAAAGGTAACAGGCACAAGTACAAGTATGCCTCAGTTATCTCAAGTAACCTCTTCGATATTTGATAAAGCAGCAGATGAATCTCGATCAATGAAAGATGAATACATATCGACGGAACATCTATTAATCGCATTGGCTGATTCAAATACATCATCATCACAGCTTCTAAAAAATAATGGAATCACGAAAAACATTATCCTTGCCGCATTAAAAGATATTCGCGGCAATCAGCGCGTTACATCTCAAAATCCCGAAGAAACATATCAAGCATTAAAAAAATATGGAAGAGACTTAAATGAACTGGCACGCACTGGTAAGCTTGATCCGGTAATCGGAAGAGATGAAGAAATAAGAAGAGTACTGCAAGTGCTTTCACGAAGAACTAAAAATAATCCTGTTTTAATCGGCGAACCCGGTGTAGGTAAAACTGCAATAGCAGAAGGACTTGCTCATAGAATAATTTCAGGTGATGTACCTGAATCACTAAAAACGAAAAAAATTATTGCTCTTGATCTTGGAGCATTAGTAGCTGGCGCGCAATACCGCGGACAATTTGAGGAAAGAATAAAAGCAGTCGTTAAAGAAGTTCAAGACGCAGCAGGTGAAATAATTTTATTTATTGATGAGCTTCATCAGTTAGTAGGTGCAGGTAGAACAGATGGCGCAATGGACGCCGCAAATATATTAAAACCGGCATTAGCACGCGGAGAGCTCCATACAATCGGAGCAACAACACTTGATGAATATAGAAAATACATTGAAAAAGATGCGGCATTAGAAAGAAGATTCCAACCCGTTATGGTGAATGAACCCAGCGAGGAAGACGCTATCTCTATTCTAAGAGGTCTAAAAGAACGTTATGAAGTTCATCACGGTGTACGCATTACAGACGGGGCTATCATAGCCGCAGTTCAATTATCGAATAGATATATATCTGATCGCTTCCTTCCTGATAAAGCAATTGATCTTATTGATGAAGCCGCATCTAAACTTAGAATTGAAATCGATTCTATGCCGGAAGAATTAGATATCATCGAAAGAAAAGTAAAGCAACTCGAAATTGAAAGAGAAGCGTTAAAACGAGAGCACGATGAAAATTCGCAAATTCGTTTAACTGAACTTCAAAAAGAATTAAGCGGTCTTGAAGAAGAAAGAAAAACTTTCCGTATCCATTGGCAGACGGAAAAAGAAAAAATACAAGCAATTCGTAAAATGAAAAGCGACATAGAGCAAGTAAAAATCGATGCCGATAAATATGAAAGAGAAGGAAATCTTGGAAAAGTTGCCGAACTGCGTTATGGCGTAATTAATGACTTCGAAAGAAAATTGAAGAAAGAATCAGAAGAACTTGCAACAATCCAACAAAATACAAAGATGCTAAAAGAAGAGGTGGATGCTGAGGATATAGCAGAAGTAGTGGCTAAATGGACAGGCATTCCCGTAAACAGAATGCTCGAAAGTGAAAGAATGAAATTAATCCGTCTCGAAGATGAACTTCATAAAAGGGTTGTCGGGCAGACAGAGGCAGTCTATGCTGTATCCAATGCAATACGGAGATCACGTGCCGGATTGCAGGATGCAAATAAACCGATCGGTTCATTTATATTTCTTGGTACAACAGGTGTTGGTAAAACAGAACTTGCCCGTACATTAGCAGAATTTCTTTTTAATGATGAACATTCTATGATACGAATTGATATGTCAGAATATATGGAGAAGTTTTCGGTAAGCCGTCTCATTGGAGCACCTCCCGGTTATGTCGGTTATGATGAAGGTGGACAATTAACGGAAGCCGTTAGAAGAAAACCATATTCGGTAGTTCTATTGGACGAAATCGAAAAAGCCCATCCTGATATTTATAATATTCTTCTTCAAGTTTTGGACGAGGGGCGTTTGACTGATAATCAAGGAAGAACGGTTGATTTCAAAAATACGATTATCATTATGACATCAAATCTTGGTTCGCAATTAATTCAAGAAAAACTAAGTTTGATTTCGGAAGAGAATATTGATAAGGTAATGGGTGAACTGCGAATTGATCTTTCTGAATTACTCAAGCGTACTATTCGTCCCGAATTTCTTAATCGCATCGATGAGATCGTTTTATTCAAACCATTATTGAAGTCGGAATTAAAAGAGATAATAGATATTCAGCTTACACGAGTGAGCAAAATGCTTGCAGAAAAAAATCTTTCACTCGAAGTTTATGATGAAGCAAAAGATTTTCTATTACAGATAGGATATGATATTACTTATGGCGCAAGACCATTAAAACGAACAATACAGAAATATTTAATAAATTCATTATCTGCGGAACTGCTAATGAATACTTATTCAGCCGGAGATACTATTGTTGTAACGTATCCCGGAGCGGGTAAATTAGAGTTCAGGAAAAAATAATTGCTAAAAAATTCTCTCGTTTTTATCTCGATTGCTGTGGGAGTGCTCTTTCCTTATGGGCACTCCTATACTTATTTAATTCAATATTTTCTTATGGTAATGCTCTTCTGGGCATTTCTCGAAATCGATTTTTCCGGCAATCCATTCGATAGAAAACAATTTTATCTTGTCGCCGCCAATTTAGTTATTCCTCTATTTTGGTATTATACTATAGTGCCTTTCAATAATACATTAGCTTTGATTGCCTTTGTTGCAGCTCTCGCACCAACTGCAATAGCATCGGCTACTCTTGTAAGCATTCTAAATAAAAATATAAAGTTCACTACTGTATATGTGATGATATCAAATTTTGCAATGAGTATCGGAGCTTCATTTCTTCTTCCGCTTGTGGTTTCCAAATCAATTCAAATATCTGTAATAGATGTTTTATTACCCTCTATTCAGGTGGTAGGATATCCTTTGATACTTGCACTTATAATCGATAAATATATTCCAAAATTCGCCAGTTATATGATTCATAGAAAGGGAGATGCATATTACTTATTAATTATAAATCTTTATCTCGCATCTTCTAAAGCATCACATTTTATTGTTACCGAATATACCGGTCCTATTTATTTTATTTTTATTATTGGAATTGCAATTTCTATTATAGCATTTATAAATTTTGCAATCGGTAGAAGAATCGGGGGTTCTGAATTTAAATTGGAATGCGGACAAGGTTTAGGTCAAAAAAATAATTCATTTACTATCTGGGTTGCGCTTACGTTCTTAAGTCCATTAGCGGCTCTCGGTCCGATATTTTATCTCTTCTTCCAAAATAGTTATGTTAGTTATTTGCTTCATAAACATCGACATGAAATAGGTGTTCGTAAAAAATGAAAATGAAATATATTACTCGAACTGTATGGGTCTTATCGGTAATTAGTCTGTTTACCGATATGGCGAGCGAAATGCTTTATCCTATTATGCCGATCTATTTAAAAAGTATCGGCTTTACGATTTTCCTTATCGGAATACTCGAAGGTGCGGCAGAAGCAACTGCGGGATTAAGTAAAGGATATTTCGGTAAACTTTCTGATTCATTGGAAAGGCGTGCACCTTTTGTTCAACTCGGTTATTCGCTTAGTGCTATATCTAAACCGATGATGGCAATATTCATTCATCCGATTGGAATCTTTTTTGCTCGTACTATGGACCGATTCGGTAAAGGAATCAGAACTGGTGCACGAGATGCAATTCTTTCTGATGAAGCAACTCCCGAAACAAAAGGAAAAATATTCGGTTTCCACCGTTCGATGGATACGCTCGGTGCGGTTATCGGTCCACTTTTTGCATTAATATATCTATACTATTATCCCGAAAATTATAAAACGCTTTTTCTTATTGCTTTCCTTCCCGGATTATTGGCAATCTTATCTTCATTCCTTATAAAGGATAAAAAGGAAAGTCGTGAAGAGTTAACAACCCCAGATTATCCGGCGAGAATTTCAGATTACCACACGGACGCTTCAAATGATCCGCCAGAAGGATCAGATCAACTGCAAAAAAATATAGATTCAGGGACCACCGAAAGCGATACAGCAATTGAGCGGAAGAAAATTCCCTCTCTTTTCTCATTCCTCAAATATTGGAAAACCAGTCCCACACTCTATAAAAAAATTGTTGCCGGTTTATTAGCATTTACACTCGTCAATAGTTCTGATTTATTTTTATTGCTGAGGATTAAAGATGCCGGCTTGAACGATACTGCCGTTATCGGAGTATATATTTTCTATAATCTTATTTATGCACTCGTTTCATTTCCATTAGGAATACTTGCTGATAAGATTGGACTTAAAAAAGTATTAGTAGGTGGATTAATTATTTTTGCAGTCGTTTATTTTGGTATGTCGATAAACTCATCAATCTATTATTATCTATTTCTCTTTTTACTATATGGAATTTATGCCGCTGCGACAGAAGGAATTTCTAAGGCGTGGATTAGCAATATTACGGACAAAAAAGATACTGCTACCGCAATCGGTACTTTTACAGCATTCCAAAGTATATTTACAATGATTGCAAGTTCACTTGCCGGATATATCTGGTATGAGTTCGGCGCACAAGTTTTATTTATTTCTACCGCCATTGCCGTATTATTTGTGGTTATATATTTCCTTTTTAACGTAAATACGCCAGAAATACTAAAAGAATAGAAACTCCTTATATAAAAAGAGCTACCCTTTCTTAAGGGTAGCTCTTATTTTACTAATACTAGTTATAATACTTTTTATAATTCTTTTTTCTCGGTGTCTTCTTTTTTCTTTTCTTTATATATACTCTGCTGCCCAACTCGATCACGCTTATCGATCCATCGATCTAACTTACTAATCAGAAAACCCATAAGGGCTATTCCGATTAGGATCAAAACGGCTACAAGTATAAAAACCATTGTATATATAGACATAATTTCTCTTTTTTAATAAGACGAAGAGAAGCATAAGAATGTTACGCTTTCTCTTCCCAGACTTCTGCTAAAGTAACAATCATTCTCACAGCCATTTCCATATCTTGGATAGCTACATACTCATAAAACGCATGAAAATTATGTCCGCCTGCAAATAAATTAGGTGTCGGAAGACCCATATAGCTTAGTCTCGATCCATCAGTACCGCCTCTAATTGCAGAATTAAGTGGAAGTACATCCAATCTTTTTAATGCTTCTTCGGCATTTGCTTGCACTTCAGGATGATCATCTAATATATATTTCATATTTCTATATTGCTCAATCACTTGGAAATCAAATCCACTTCCTTTATGATTATCAATTGTTTTTTCTACTAGTGATTTTAATTTTGCTTCATAATCTTTCAAATTTTTGGCATCAAAATCACGAATAATAAATTTAAGAGTAACTAATGTTTCGTTTCCTTCAATACCGACAGGATGAACGTAACCCTCTCTTTTTTCGGTTGTCTCAGGTGAAAGTGTATCCTTTGGTAAGCTCTCTAAAAATTCCGATGCTAATTTAATTGCATTAATCATTTTTCCTTTCGCATAACCGGGATGAACATTCTTTCCGTGTAATTTAATTACTACTGCATCTGCACTGAATGTTTCCGTTTCCACTTCCCCTCTCGAAGATCCATCAATTGTATAAGCATATTTTGCACCGAACTTTGCAACGTTAAATTTTTCTGTTCCTCGTCCAACTTCCTCATCTGGTGTAAAACATACTTTAATAGTCCCATGTTTTACTTCGGGATGTGATATTAAATAATGAATTGCATCCATAATTTCTGCAATGCCCGCTTTATCATCAGCACCTAGTAATGTAGTTCCATCGGTTGTAATAATATCATAACCGATCATATCTAAGAGTTCAGGATTATTGGCTACATCAATTATTTTTGTTGTATCTCCGGGAAGAACAATATCATTACCTTGATAATTTTCATGAATAACCGGCTTTACGTCTTTACCTGAGACAGCTGGTGATGTATCCACGTGTGCAATGAAGCCAATAACAGGTACATCCTTATCGCTATTCGATGGAAGAGTTGCCATTACATAACCATATTCATCCATCGCTGCATCTTTCAAACCAATCTCTTGCAATTCCTTGACTAAATCTTTTGATAATTCTAATTGTTTTAAATCACTCGGAAAAGTTTCTGAATCTTCATTAGATTGCGTATCATATTTTACATATTTTAAGAAACGGTCTACACAAGTAAATTTGTAATTGGGACTGAACATATATTCCTCATTATTTTATTTATTTTAGTTCTTGTAATATTGATTTATGAATAATATCTAATTAGACTAATAATATCAACTAACATAGAAAATAGATGAACACAATTGAATTAATTCGTAAAAAAAGAGAAGGTAATTCCCTCTCAACTGAAGAAATAGAGTATATGATTGAAAATTTCGTAACCGGAAAAATTCCCGATTATCAATTCGCTTCTTTCTTAATGGCATCATTTATTAATGGATTAAATAAAAAAGAGACATCCGCACTAACCAAATCAATGTTATATAGCGGATCGGTACTTGACCTATCTGAAATTCCCGGTATTAAAGTGGATAAGCATTCCACAGGTGGAGTAGGCGATAAAACATCACTTATTATTGCTCCAATTGCCGCCGCCGCAGGTGTAAAAGTACCAATGATAAGCGGTCGTGGACTCGGTCATTCAGGCGGTACTCTCGATAAGCTCGAAGCTATCCCAGGATTCAAAACTAACCTAAATTTAAACCGGTATAAGTCCGTTTTAAAAACTTGCAGTGCTGTTTTAATTGGACAGACAAAAGAGATAGCTCCGGCTGACCAAATGATCTATGCTCTCAGAGACGTAACGGCAACTGTCGAATCAATCCCATTAATTACTGCAAGTATAATGAGCAAAAAACTTGCTGAAGGTATTGATGGACTTGTATTGGATGTAAAAACGGGTAATGGTGCTTTTATGAAAACATTAAAGGATTCTAAGGCACTCGCTCAATCATTAATTGATACAGCTGTTTCATTCAATAAAGAAGTTATCGCATTTATTACCGATATGAATCAGCCACTCGGAAATTATGTGGGCAATTGGTTTGAAGTATTAGAATCGATTCAAGTATTGCAAGGCGAGAAAGTTGATGATCTATTAGAAGTCTCTTTGAATCTATCAGGTGCAATGATCTATCTTGGTAAAAAAGCCGGCTCAATAAAAGAAGGAATAGAAATTTCTAAAGAGCTAATAAAGAATGGTAAAGCATTCGATAAATTCCTCGAGATTTCAAAACTTCAAAATGGCGAAGAGCAATATTTACGCGAACCTTCTTTATATCCACAATCAAAATATGCAATCGATATAACTGCCGATGAATCGGGATATATATCAAGCTTTGATACTTATAAAATAGGAATGATATCGCTCGAACTCGGCGCAGGAAGATTAACGAAGAACGATATAATCGATCCGAAAGCCGGAATTATTCTAAATAAAAAAATAGGCGATAGAGTAAAGAAAGGTGATTCAATTGCACAACTCTTTACAGATAAAGAAAAATCGATCGAAAAAGCTATTGATGATTATGGGCAGGCAATAGGCATTTCAAAAACAGCAACTAAAAAACCAAAATTAATAAAAACCATTATTCACGGTTAAGAAGGATTTATAAAATGAAACCAAAGAAGATAAAATTACACAAAGATGAATCGATACTGGAGATAGTTTGGGATAATGACTTTGTTCATCGATTTCCATTGAAGTTTTTAAGAGATGAATCCCCCGATGCCGGAAATAAAGGGGAAACGATTATGTGGAAACATTATCCACCGCCACCTGCAGGTCCGGATAAACCGGGAAAATATGAAATTGAGAAGATTGATAAAGTGGGCAATTATGGAATCCAAATAAAATGGAAAGATGGTAATGATGATGGTATTTATTCGTGGGATCTTCTTGTTCAAATGGGGGATTTAATCGATATAAAAACCAATCTCCGCAAGGACATTGATAATAAATAAAAAGAAAAAAGCTGTAATGACCGAAAAGTCAGAAATTGGTTAGAAAAATTAGTTTCTGCAATTAATGAATCTAATCTTCACGAAGAAATATTATCAGGTAAAAAAGTTGGAAATGAATTCTGGTAAAACTTTGTGAATATAAATTAGCAGGCACTAAAGGTTTGTTAGTGCCTGCTTAATATAACTATAATAATTCTTTAATGTGGTTTTCGTAAACTGACATCGAAACTAGTCCTTCGTGCATAGCTACAACAGAACCTTTCTTATCAATTATAAATGATGTAGGGATCGCTCTAATTCCACCATAAGATTGATATACACCCATATTGCCATAAACAATCGGATAATTTATTCCATATTCCTTTATGAAAGGAACGACTTTATCTTTGGTATCAGAATCGGTCGAAATTCCGATAATCTCTACACCTTTACTCGCATATTTTTTCTTAAGAGCAATTAAATCAGGAATTCCTTTACGACATGGTGGACACCAAGTAGCCCAAAAATCGATTATTACTACTTTACCTTTTAAGTCGGATAATTTTAGCGTTTTTCCATCTGAAGTGGGTAAATTAAAATCAGGTGCCGGTGATGATTTGCTCTGTGGCTCTGAAGCTGCTAAGTAATTTGGAGGATACGGACCTTTATCCGGTTCTGATCCGGTATTATTAAGTACAAATAACACGACTATTAAACCGACAAAAAAACCGGTATAAATCCAGTTCTTTTGTTTTTTCGATAAGCCAGATGGCTCATTATTTTTTGATTTATTTTTATCAACCATTATTTCCAATCCTTATTTTTTATTCAATAATTTATTAAGGTCATCTACAAAGATAGAAATTTCTTTATCAGAAAATCCTTTTTCTTTGCAAGCGTTTTCTAATGAGCCCCAAATTGGCTCGCCACATCTTAAACATCTAATATTCATCTCCATTAAATAGGCGACAGCTTCCGGAAGCTCTTTAATGAGGTCTTCAATCTCTATTTCTTTTTTAATTTCAACTATCTGATTCACTTTTTTGTTCCTTTCTCTTCGATAATGGTAAAACATAAACTAAACCAATTAATGCACCATACATTGTAGAAATCCACGGATTGCTAGTAATAGGACAAGTGCCACTGGTGCATCCGATAAAATAGTAGTAAGAATATCCCAACATAGCTCCGAGTAGAACCGGAAAACTTTTTTTAAATACAATTTTATAATTCACAGAAAGATTCTCTTTTCTAATTAATTTTCTATTTTCCATTAGATGCTAAATTTATTAATTAGTTTCAGTACTAATCCTTGCTCTTATATAGTTGATTTGATACTTTATGATAAATAATTTTAATAATTAAGAGCGGAGCTGCAAATGACGTCATACGAAAAACATTTATATATGATAGTCTTTCCAATCAACGCATTAGTAGCATCGCAACTTGAACCGGAGCAATTCGGCGAACATTATACAATTGGCAGCGCAAAACATTTCAGCGGCAAAGTAATCTTCGCTGAAATTGATATAAATTTCAGAAATAACTATTTCGATATTGATAAATACGTCGCACAAACTATCTCGCATGATGATGGTCAGCCAAAAAAAACTAAATTTATCTCATCTTATAATGTTTTAGAAAATATCGATTTATCCGCAATTCAAACTCTTTATCTTGTTACTACAAACGGAAAAGTTTTGCCTATCCAATCGGAAGAATATACGGCTTATAATGAGCCCGGGAAAATCCGTGTTTATCAAGAGATTGCTCCGCTTGAAACACTTGTAGCTTCTACTAAGGATCAGAGAGAGTTTGGTAAGTTTATTACTACCGGTACGAAATCAAAGGGTGCTCCTAAAATATGTTTTACTCAAATCGAATTTGATATAGAAAACTTTATTCAAGTAAATAAGAATAAAGAAATATTTAATATCGAACTTCCGGGCGTTAATCCTTATCGTATTTATGACTGTTTAGCAGAATTAAGAGATCAACCGGAAAAACTTACAAAAACATTAACATTAGGGAGCTTATTGCGCGATTTATCATATAAATTAGTGCGTCATGGTTTCTGGTTCTTTGGTGATGATGAAATTAAATTCTTCCCAATGCCATCTATTAACGAACTCGAAAATAGATATTACTCTTGGTGGAAAAACGTAAGATAGCCATTCTCTATTCGGATTTTTTTAGTACAATTTTACTGTCCCCGTATTTAATGCGGGGATTTTTTTTATAAGAAATTTAACCAAAAAGGTGAGAATTTTCAGAGTGGTTTGGTTATTCTATGGCAATTGGGTCCTTAGTAAAATAATGCCTATAGGATAATTTGAGTACAGATTTTTTTTCTTATAGGTGGAATAATTGGACTTTATGTCTTATAATGGAGACGTAAATTAGAGGGAATGTTGTGTTTGTTCAAAACAAAAATATAATTGAAGAAAAAAATCGATTAAAATTAAAGGCAAAGGAATTAGAAAACTTCATTCGCTATAATATTCCTATGACCGATTATTTAGATATTTCTATAAAAGAACTAACTCCATATTCAATTATTGTCTCCGCACCCTTAAAGCCAAATGGTAATCATTACGGAACTGTTTTCGGCGGAAGTATCTCTACTTTAGGAATTGTCTCATGTTGGGCTTTACTACATCAGAAAATGGTGGAGGATTCAGTACCGGGTACATTAGTAATTCAAGAAAGCGATACAAAATTTTTGAAACCGGCACGAGGTGAATTTGAAGCACGCTGTTCTTCATTAGATGAATCTTCTTGGCAGCAATTCAAAGATGATTTTGCTCTTAGAGGAAAAGCAAAAAAAATTATGCGCGCTGAATTATATTGTAATAATGAACTAATTGCTGTAATGGAAGGGAATTTTACCGCATTGGGAAAAGCTCGTTAAAACAATCTATTAAAAATAATTTTCTGGTTGATTACCCAATCTATGCTTCATTCCTTCTATTCCCTGCAGCCCGCCGGTGTGAATTGCAAGAACGGTTTTTCCTTCAGGAATTAATCCCGATTTAATCGATTCATTTAATCCGAACATCATTTTACCTGTATATACAGGGTCAAGATGAATATCATTCAAATTATAAAACTCATCAATAAAATCGAATAATTCAGGTTTCGTTTTTGCATATCCTCCGAAATGATAATCCTTTATCAAATCAAAATTATTATATGTTGCAAAGGAATGAAGATTAACAAAATTAGTTATTTCGCCTCTAAGAAATTCTGAACCTTTTAATACAGGAAAAACATAAACAAATTTTTCTCCTTTTAAAGAAGAAATAACACCTGCTGCTGTGCCGCCCGTTCCGGCGGCAAGAGCAACATAATCATATTCAATATCAATATTATCTAAAATTTCAACCGCACCTTTAATTGCAAGATCGTTACTTCCACCTTCAGGCACATAAAGAAATTCACCATACTTTTCTTTCAGTTTCGACTTAAATTCATCTGTGTGCTTTAGCCGGTATTCACTTCTCGAAACATACTCTATTTTCATTCCGTTTTCTGAAGCAAATTTTAGAGTGGGATTTATTGGATAAGTAAGCTCACCTCTAATTATTCCTATTCCCTCGAAACCAAAAAGTCTGCAGACATACGAGAAAGCATGTATATGATTCGAGTATGCACCTCCGAAGGAAATTAATCGTTTAATATTATTTTCTAGTGCATATTGAACGTTGTACTTTAATTTATAGTATTTATTTCCTGATATGAAAATATCTGTTAGATCATCACGTTTCATAAATACATTCACAGGTATATCATTTCCAGGAAAAGTAATTTTCTGAATCGGTACGATCGGATTATTTTCAAAAATATTCATCTCTTATACTCTCTTAATAATACCAATAATTTTATTCCTTATATCCTGAATATTCCGATATACGGCTACTTATTCTTGGCTCGCCCGCAAAGAAATCTTTTTTCATTCCTTTGGCTAATGCCCATCGGTCAATCCAAGAGATACCCGCACCTCCCGTAAATTTATCGGGTAATAAAAAAACTTCGTCTCTTAATGTTTCTTCAAGCGAAATAAAATTGTATCCCTCTTTTTTAATCTGCGATAAAAGGAGATCGATATAATCAGCATTAAGTGCATTAGAGTGAATGAGCAAAATATGCTTAATATTTCTGCCGAAAAGTTTATCCGACTGCCTCTCGTAAAACTTAATTTTATCAATCATATAAGGAATATATTCTGCGGCAATTTCCTTCATCATTAGCGAATCTCCGGCAAACATTGCTTTCTGATATGAAAAGGCATAAATCCATTCTGAATTATCGATGGTAACAGAGGCAACTATATAACCGTTTTCTTGCAGGAAATTATTAACGCTATCTTTAATCTCTATACTTCTTCCCGTATGAAGATAAGGATGACGAAAATACCGGAGCCGGCTTCCTGCTTCTTTAATCATCGGCTTAATGTGAGTTTCACCTCTTAATATATCCGCTTCAAATTCTGCAACACTCGAATTATGCAAACCCTTATGGGAATATGTATGATTCCCTAATTCTAATCCCGAATCAAGCCATAATTTCAGTAACTCTAATTTAGCCGGATTTAACTTTCCATCTGTTTCCAATTTATTTTCATTAACAAAACCGACTGCCGGAATTTTAGCAGAAGTCAATTTATTTAGAAGTTTTTGTGTATAATAATTTTGCATTTCGATAGATGTAGTCCCATTTTGCTGAAATGGCAAATCATCTATCGTTACGCACATATCTTTATTTGTTTGCGACATAATTACACTGCTAAAAAGCAATAAGAATAATATATTTTTCATTCACTCCTCTTATTTCTGTTGGTATTTAATTTCTCCACCCACTACCGTATAGAGCACCCGGGTATTAAGTATCTCATCTTCGCTGCATTTTAGAAGGTCATTAGAAAGCACAACAAAATCAGCGAGTTTACCGACTTTCAAACTACCTTTAATATTTTCTTCGAATGCTGCATAAGCACTATTAATTGTATAGGTTTTTAATGCTTCTTGACGTGTCATTTTTTGAGCAGGATAAAAGAGTAAACCATCGGCGGTGCGCCTTGTAACTGCCGCATAAAAACATGGTATGGGATTAATTTTTTCGATTGGAGAATCTGTACCATTAGAGATTATCGCTCCTGAATCCATTAATTTTCTCCAAACATAAGCACCTTCTTCGGCTCTCTTCTCACCTATTCTTTTTATTACGAATGAAGCATCTGAAGTACAGTGTATCGATTGCATTGCAGCAATTACACCAAGCTCTCCAAATCTAAGAATATCAGAAGGATTTAGATGTTGAGCATGTTCAATTCTCCATCTATAATTTTTTGAGTCTTTACCTAAAACGGATTCATATAAATTAAGGATTTCTCTATTTGCTCTATCGCCGATAGCATGAATCATTATTTGGAAACCATTGTTCTTTGCTATTTGAGCGGTCTCTTTCAATTCTTCCATCCAAGTAACGTTTTGCCCTAAAGCACCGGGAAGATCGTCATACGGTTCGAGCATCCAGGCACCTCGAGAGCCAAGTGCTCCATCCGCATATTTTTTAATTCCGTTTACGGTAAGATGATTTTTTCCATAACCCTTAATTTTATAATCGGCAATTTTCTTTTTTAATATATCATTAGGTTCATGCAGCATTATATCAAGTCGAACATCTATAAGACTTGAATCCACGAGTACTTTTAATAGATCAATTTCGTCGAATGTAGAACCGGCATCTTGGAACGATGTAATACCTCTTCTCATACATTCATCGGAGGCTAATAGATATCCTTTACGATCGTACTCACGTTTCTGTGCGCCAGTCCATTTATCTTTAAATTCGTCATATAATTTTGAAACTAATAATTCAGCATTTTCTTCAAAGACACCAATAGCATTTCCGAGTGAATCACGAACAATTTTTCCACCTGCAGGATCGGGGGTGGATTTATTTATTCCAGCTAAATCCATTGCTCTTTTATTTGCAAATATTGCATGCCCGCTTGCGTGATTAAGCAGTACGGGGTTTAATCTTGATGCTTTACTAAGACCATCATGAACCGGATAACCTTCCACGTTAATTTCGGGTTTAGGATCGAACTTTTCCTGATGCCATCCTCTACCTATAATCCATTCACCCGGAATAGAATTATCGGCTGCCTTTGCTACCATAGCTACAACCTCATCCCAATTCTTTGCAGTCGTTAAATCTAAAATCATTAATGAATGTCCGAGACCTAAAAAGTGTGCGTGGCTATCATAAAATCCAGGCATTAAAAATTTTCCTTTGAGATCAATTACTCGTGTCGAGTCTCCAACATGGTCTTCAATATCATCCGTATAACCAATTGCAAGAATTGTATCTCCTTTTACTGCAATAGCTTCGGAAATTACATCACCATCCATTGTAACAATTTTTCCATTTATAAATACAAGGTCAGCTTTTTCCAAATTTTTACCTCCACAATTAAAAAGCAGTGAAGTTAATGCAAACAATAAAATTATTTTTGTCAGTTTCATTATTTCCTCTTTTTACTTTTTTTGTTTTTGCTATAAACTATCGGAACTAGATTGATTGTCGGCTTAATTTCTTGATAAACAGGATTCTTTTCATAAAATACAGATTCAAGAAAAAGTCCCGAAGGCGGAGCTGTAAATTTAGCCGGTTCATTACTTTTATTTTTTAAATAATATAGAATATCATTTTCATTTTGCTTGCCTCTACCTATTTCAACAAGCATTCCTACTATCCTACGAACCATCTTCCATAAAAAATGTGAGCCGGAAATTCTAATTACAATTAGACTATCGGTTTCAAGAAATTCAATTTTATTCAATAATACTTTAGTTGATTTTTCTTCATCATCAACATCACAAAAAGAAGCAAAATCATTCATACCCTCGAATAACTCTGCGGCTTTAATCATCTTCTGAACGTCAAGATCATCCTTTATCCACCACACATATGGTTTTCCGAATGCGGTTCTTCTTTTCGCAATCTGATAGATATAACTTCTTTCTTCTGCACTATGACGAGCATGGAATTTATTGTCTGTTTTCTCGACTTCTAAAATATTTATATCAAATGGGAGAAGATCATTTAATTTCATTCTTATAATTTCCGGTCCGAGCATAGTATCGACATCCAAATGAGCGATTTGATTTAGAGCATGAACACCTGCATCGGTCCTTCCCGACCCCATTAAATTACACTTTCCTCTGCCAAAAACCTGATCTGCCGCATCAAGAATCTTTCCTTGTACTGTCTTACTATTCTTTTGCATCTGCCAACCGCTATAACGCGTACCTTCATACTCAACATATAACTTAAATTTACTCATATCATCCTTATTTTAATGGAATCGATTACTTTTTTTTATATTTTTATAATTCAAAATAAGTAAAAATATGACTCCAAATATGAAATCCGAATCTTTATCGAAATTCTTCTACCCAAAATCACTCTGCGTTGCAGGAGCTTCAACAAAAGAAAAAAGTATCGGCTATGAACTACTTAAATGTATTAAAAAATATGGATATACAGGAAAAGTTTTCCCCGTTAATCCTAAAGCCGATTCTGTTCTCGATTACAAATGTTACAAATCTATTGACGATATAACCGAGCAAATAGATCTTGCGATCATTGTTGTTCAGAAGGTATATGTTGAAGACACGATCGATTCACTTCTAGCTAAAAATGTAAAATCTATAATTCTAATTACAGCCGGATTCAAAGAAACCGGAAAAGAAGGTGAAGAGCTTGAGAAAAAAATCTTATCTAAAATTAAATCTGCCGGAGCTCGATTAATCGGTCCAAATTGTATGGGAGTTATTAGCACTCTTTCGAGCATAAAATTAAACGCAACTTTTGTAGCCGAAGAGCCACAGATTGGTGCGGTAGGATTTTTATCCCAAAGCGGTGCTATCGGTGCAGCGGTGCTTAATTCACTTCGTGAAACTAATATTCGCTTTGCTCATTTTATTTCTGTGGGCAATAAAGCCGACTTAAATGAAAATGATTTTCTCCATTTCTGGCAAAAAGACGACAATATAAAAACTCTTGCTTTCTATTTAGAAAGTTTTGTTAAAGGCGAGGAATTTATTGTGCCTTTTATTAAAGGAGAAATCACTAAACCCGCCATAATATTAAAATCGGGAAGAACTGCCAGTGGCATTAAAGCGGCATCTTCTCATACAGGTGCACTTGGAAGCAGTGATAAGGTAGTCGAGGCAGTATTAAAACAATTCGGTATCATAAGAGCCGAATCAATTGATGAACTTTTTAATACTACAAAAGGATTGGAAAATTTTCCTTTTCCAAAAGGAAATAAAGTTTGTGTTGTAACAAATTCAGGCGGTCCTGCCATTATTGCTGTTGATTCACTTGCAAAAGAAGGATTAGAATTAGCCGAACTCTCGGAAGAAACAAAAAACAAAGTAAGAGAATTTATACACGTAGAAGGTAGTGCGGAAAATCCGATTGATCTTCTTCCCGGCGGGAATGGAGAAATTTTTAAATCAGTTATTGAAACTGTTATCGAAGATAAAAACGTTGATGCTGTTGTTTCAATTTTTATTGAACCGGTTATGGTTATTGTTGATCCAATAGTCGAATCAATTAATTCAATCGATAGTACGAAACCAATATATCAAATTATTATGCCATTACCTGAATTTTGGAATAGATATAAAGGCGATAAACCAATATTTAGAAATGCTGAAGACCCTGCAAAAGTGCTTTCAAATATTTTGTTCTTTTCAAAATCTAAAGAAAAAGAGAGAAACAAAAGTATTGAAATGCTTCAATTAAAAAACTCTAAAAAAATATCCTCAAAGAATCTATTTCTTACTCAAGATGAATCTTTAGAATTAGCTAATCAATATTCGATACCGGCAGTTAAGAGTTTATCAATACCGGCTGATAAGTTGAGCAAAACTGAAATCGATTTTTATCCGGTTGTAATCAAAGGAATAAGTAGCGATGTAATTCATAAATCAGAATTAGATGCAGTAAAGCTCAATATAAAAAACGTAGAAGAATTATGCGTAGCAGCAAAATCGATAGAGAATAATTTTAGCAATAAAAATTATAAAGTGGATTCATACTTAATTCAATCATTTCTAAAACCGAAACATGAAATATTAATCGGCGGATTCAGAGACCCTTCTTTTGGTCCGATGATAATGTTCGGCAGTGGCGGTAAATACGTGGAAGTCTTTGATGATACCTCTCTTAAATCAGCTTATTTATCGGATGATGATATTGATGATATGATTAATTCGACAAATATGGGGAAAATATTAAAAGGCGTGAGAGGCGAAACACCTGCCGATATTAAAAGACTAAAAGAGATAATTTATTCTTCAGCAAAGATGTTGGTGGAGAATAATAATATTATTGAATTTGATTTCAATCCAATGATATTTACAGAGGACGGAGATTTTTCTGTCGTAGATATTAGAATTAAATTAAGTGAAAATAAATGAAAATTGCATTTGTTTCGAGCGAAGTATTCCCTTATGCAAAAACCGGTGGATTAGCTGATGTAGCCGGCACTCTTCCAAAGGAATTATCAAAACTTGGCGATGAAGTAATTGTCTTTATGCCAAAATATAATACATTCGGCGAAGCAGAATATGGTCTTCATTATAGTTGGGATATAGGAGAAATTCCAATCCGATTAGCCGGTGAAATTCGTTCTGTGCACGTACATACAGCAATTCTTCCCGATTCAAATGTGAAAATATTTTTTATTGATTGCCCTTATTATTATCACCGATTTAGAATTTATACTAACGATCATGATGAAGATGAACGATTCCTTCTTTTCTCAAAAGGTGTAATTGAAGTAATGCAGAAAATCGGTTTTGCCCCTGATATTATTCACTGTAACGATTGGCAAACTGGTGTTCTCCCTCTTTTATTGCGTGATAATTACGGTTGGGATAAAATGTTCGATAAAACAGCTACTGTTTTTACTATTCATAATATCGGTTATCAAGGCAGATTTACAAAAGCTTCATTCTCAAAAGCAGAAATAAAAGACGAGTATTATCTTCATGGCGGACTTGGTGAATATGAAGGGGGAATTAATTTTTTAAAGACTGCTCTACTCACTTCCGATATTATAAATACAGTTAGCAATACTTATGCTCAAGAATTAATGACTAATGAATATGGTCATGGAATGGAGTCTATTATTCAAAAAAGAAAAAATGATCTTTGGGGTATTTTAAATGGAATCGATTATAATCAGTGGAACCCCGAAACCGATAAATTTATTCCACATCATTTTTCGATAAATGATCTCTCTGGTAAACTCGAAAACAAAAAATTTCTTCTAAAGAAATCTTATATTTCTTTTGATGAAAAGAAACCATTAATCGGAATAGTTTCTCGCTTAGTTGCTCAGAAAGGATTTGATCTTATTAAATCTGTTTTATATGATTTAGTAGCGTTAGATGCGCAATGGGTAATTCTTGGAAGCGGGGAACCTGAATACGAAAAAATGTTCTATGATTTATCGCACTATTTCCCCAATAAAGTGTGGTCTTATATTGGATTTAATAATGAACTATCCCATTTGATTGAAGCAGCTTCGGACATATTTCTAATGCCCTCAAAATATGAACCGTGCGGTCTCAATCAAATATATTCATTGAAGTATGGAACCGTCCCTGTTGTAAGAAAAACAGGTGGACTAGCAGATACGGTTCTTGATTGGAATGAATACTTAGCTCAAGATATGGAAATCGGCACAGGATATTCTTTTCATGATTACACTCCTGCAGCTTTACTTAATTCCGTAAAGCGTGCAGTTGGCGATTTCCAAAATAAAGGTGTTTGGAAAAAAATCCAGCACAACGGAATGGAAAAAGATTATTCATGGGAAAAATCCGCTATGCTATATCAACAGATGTATAAACAAGCAATAACAAATAGAGGGCAATCTAATTGGAATCGAGAAACATAGTTATTGGTGCTACCGGTGGGATTGGCAGAGCAGTTGTAAAAGCATTAACCGAAAGAGGTGAGACTGTAAGCGTCATCATTCGGAATAGGGAAAAAGCAGAAAAATATTTTTCTGAATTTCCCAATATCGAAATAATAGAAGGAAACGCTTTTAGCTCATTCGATATAGAACAAGCATGCTTAGGAAAACAAAATGTTTTTTACTGTTGTAATATTCCATATCCTGAATGGAAATATAATGCTAAAAAACTTCTTCGCATTTCTCTCCACGCAGCAATTATAGCAAAAGCAAAATTCATTTTACCCGGTAATGTGTATGTATATGGGCACGCCCAAACTAATCCCGTAACAGAAAATCATCCATGGAACGCACATACTCGAAAGGGAAAAATTCGTATCGAAATGGAAAACATTATTAAAGAAAGGGCAACCGAAAGAAATGGAAAATACTGTATAGTCCGCTTCCCTGATTTTTATGGTCCTTATGTCGTTAATAATTTTTCGGAAAAGCTTTATATAAATGCAAAAAAAGGAAAAAAACTTCTTTGGTTAGGAAATCCAAAAACTGTAACTGAATATGTTTTTGTAGAAGACGCCGGTAAAGCCCTCGTAGAAGCTGCTTTATCAAACAAAAACATTAATCAAGAATTTAATTTTCCTTCTAACTCACCATGCACCAACAAGGAATATCTAAGTACCATTATTAAAGTCTCAGGAAAAAATTCTAAAACTCATTTTCTTAACTCTAATGTATTATTCTTTACTCTCGGTTTATTCAATAAAACTATTTATGAACTAAAAGAGATGCTATACTTAAAGAGAGAAAAACTTGTTCTTGATGGTCATATATATAAATCTACTTTTGGTTATTCTTCAGAAACCGATTTAGAAACCGGAGTAAAGAAAACTTTTGAATGGGTGAATAACTTTTTTAAGTAATTAATATTTATGAGTAATGATAAATCATAACTGCTTGATTTATTGTTTTCATAAAAGGTATCGCAGTCAATTAGACTTGAAATATTTTTCTCTCCAAATAATTGCCAAGTACCTGTTATTCCGACTTTTGAAGAAAAACTATCTCGAAGATTATATTCGACGGGATGGTTTTCTTTCATATAATGAAGGTCTTTTTCACTTAAAGGTCTCAATCCAACTAAACTCATTTTCCCACTGAGAACATTCCAGAGCTGTGGTAATTCATCTAAATGAGTTTTTCTTAACCAATTTAAATATCGATTTAATTTTATACTCGGATCTAGTCGAAGAAATATATGTCTAGCTTTGTAAAGCTGCTTTGTAGATATAGTTCTTATTTTATGGATGGTAATCTTTTCTTTGGATAAAGTTACTCTACGCTCTTGTTTATAAATCGGAAATTCACCTATAAACCAAAAACTTATAAGCAACAATAAAGCTAATAATGGAAGAATAATAAGTAATATAAAAATCGAGAGAAATATATCAATTATTCTTTTTGTAAGATCATTCGTCATTAAAAAGAAATTTATTTGTTTTACAAAATCAGTTCTATCTTAGAATATCTTTTTTCCTTTATGTAAAGTGGTGCTAATAAAGCAATAGCCATAATAATTGCTGCTGAAATAAAAAGCGCATTTCCGAAAATAGTATCGTATTCTAATAAATTCAACTCTCCGAGTAAATAATGCCAATCGTGAATAACTTTATTTCCACCAAGCAGCGGAAGTGCCATCGCCCTAGCATCCGAAACATAAACACTTACATTCATCATACTTTCTGCAAACCAAATTGTAGAAAGCTGAAATAATACTTTCTGCTTTTTTACAAAATAAAAAACAACAAACATAAGCGGAATAAATAATTGAGTAAGACTTCCACCTAGCATATATAAAAATCGGGGGAAGATAGAAAATATTCCATGCCCTCCTTCGTGTATCAATAAATTAATATAATCGATAAACGTAAACGCACCACCATTAAAAATATAATACAGAGCAATCGGTAGTAAGATTAATGAGGAAATCCATATTTTTATTGATTCTTTCATCTACTCATTACTTAATCAAACATTTTAGATAATTTACTTTTATCCTTAGTGATTCCAAGGCAGATCATCAATTTAATTCGTGCTTTTTGACCATTAAGATAATCTGAAAAAATCACACCTAATTCTTTAAGCCATTTACCGGCTCCGGGATAGCCATAAATACTTAACGTTTCGCCTGCGGGACATCGGGAGACGAGAACAACAGGAATATTTTTCTCTACCACATATTTTATTCCTTCAAAAACTTTCGGAGGTACATTTCCCACTCCCATCGCTTCCACAACTAATCCATGTGTATTTGTATCGGCTGAATATCTAAAAAACTTATCTTCCATACCAGCATAAACTTTTATTAAATCTACATGACAATCAATCTCGTCTGTTTCCAGAACCTCTAATTTTATCGGAGCTCGATTAAAAAACACTGTCCCTCTATCAACAAAACCAATCGCACCGAAATCAAGACTATGGAAAGTCTCCACATCCTCTGTGTGAGTTTTTGTTACTTCGCTAGCGGCATTAATTTCGCCATTAAGACAGACCAGAACACCGAGACCGGAACTATTTTTATTATTACAAATATGAATAGCGTCAGTTAAGTTTTTCGTTCCATCCCAATCGGGTTCGGAGCTTGTTTTCATTGCCCCAATCACCACTATCGGCTTTTCAGTATTAATTGTTAGATCAAGAAAATATGCTGTCTCTTCTAATGTATCTGTGCCGTGAGTTACAATTACACCATCAACATCTTCTTGTGCAACAAGCTCTTTTATTTTTTTTGAAAGCTCTAACATTAAAGATGGAATCATATGTGGACCAGGATAATTACCAAACTCATAAAATGAAATTTCGGCAAGTTCATTTATTCCAGGCATCATACTTAATAAGTCGCCCCCTTGATAGTGTGGTATAGCTACATTTGTTGATTCATCGATTTTCATCGAGAATGTTCCGCCGGTAAATAAAATTACAATTTTTTTCATAGTTTTTTCTTTTTACTTCGCAAAATAAGTATAATGTAATTGATTTTGAAACAGAATTAATTTGCACAAGACATATCTAAACCTTAATTTCACATGGGTTGTGGGATTAAAAATCATGTTGATAAGGTGTTGATAACTTTTGTTTGTGAAACGTTTCACGAGTTTTCATAACACCAAAAGTGTTATTAACATTAAACCCCCATTTGTTTGTTTGATTGAAAAAAACACAGCTAACCCGCTGAAATAAAACAACTTAACAAGTCTCATTTAATGTGGATAAGATGTTTATAAGTTGCTAACAAGAAAAAAATCAAGATTTTAATACATTTTTTAAATTTATTTTTTAGTTTCTATAATTGTGGATAATTCAAAATGGCTGAAGCTGCTCTAAAACTCGATTCATATAAAGAACACATAACAATTTGGAAAGAGTGTTTAAGCTTAATAAAAGAAAATGTTTCACTTTTGACTTATAATACATGGTTTTTACCTCTAAAACCTCTTCATTTAGAACGAAACATTTTAAAACTACAAGTTCCAAACAATTATTTTATTGACTGGATTGAAGAACATCATAAAACTTTAATAACAAATGTTATTCATAATGTTTTGGGTGTTGATGGAAAGTTAATCTATTTAATTATTGAAGAGCAGGAAGATACACTCTTTGACAAAAAGAGTGAACCCGAAAATATTGTGCCTCCTTTTTCCGAACCAAAACCGGTAGAAAAGAATTATGATGATTTCTTAAACTCTAAATTTACTTTCGAAAATTTCGTTAAAGGTGAAGGCAATCAATTAGCCAGAGCGGCATCGATTGCAATTGGAGAAAATCCCGGACAAACTTCTTTTAATCCACTTTTTATTTATGGTGGTGTAGGTCTCGGTAAAACTCACTTAATTCAAGCTATCGGAAATAAAATTTTAGATAAAGACCCAAATAAAAAAGTTATTTATGTTTCATCCGATCTTTTTACGGTTGAATTTGTTGAGGCTATCCAAAATAATTCAGTTAATGAGTTTTCAAATTTTTATAAAGGGATGGATGCTTTAATTATTGACGATATTCAATTTTTGGTAGGGAAAGAAAAAACACAAGATTTATTCTTTAACATATTTAATACTCTACATCTCTCAGGAAGGCAAATAATCCTTTCGAGTGATAAACCTCCAAAGGATTTGAAAGGTGTAAGTGAGCGGCTTGTATCGCGCTTTCAATGCGGTTTAACGGTCGATATCCAACCACCCGATTTTGAAACTCGATTAGCAATACTAAATAACAAAGCTCGATTGCTTGATCTTACTCTCGATCCTCAAGCTATTGAATATATTGCTCATAATATTACATCTAATATTCGTGAGCTTGAAGGTACCCTATTGCGTCTTCTTGCTACACATTCGCTTAATTCAAAAGCTATCGATTTTGATATGGTTAAACGAGTTGTGAAAGAGATATCTACAAATCGTCAGGTCAATATTTCTATTGAATATATAACTAAAATTGTCTGTGAATTTTTCAAAGTTGAAGAGAATAAAGTAAGAGAAAAGAACCGCCGAAAGGAAGTAGTTCTGGCTCGTCAAGTGGCTATGTATCTTGCTAAGAGTTTAACTAAATCTTCTCTTAAAACTATTGGTTTACATTTTGGTGGAAGAGATCACTCTACCGTTATTCATGCTTGTAATACAATTGAAGAATCAATGTCAAGTGATTACCAGTTAAATGAATCGGTTACAAACATTAAAAATAAAATAGAAGTGAGCGTTTCCTAGTGTTGATAACTTGTATATAAACTGTTATTAATACGTTAATAACTCGTATTTAATCTAGACATGTTGGTTTAAGTAGTTTTGTAAATAAGTTATTCACAATTACGAAGTTTTAAAAAGTGCGTTTAGAAAACAAAATACCATGAATAAAGGGTTATCCACATATCAACATCTTTATTATTGTTGTTAATATATTACCTTATATAAAAGAATAATAATAAAGTGTGTGTATAAGTTAAGATTGAAATTACTTTCGATTTTTGGTATTTTTATAGTCTAAATTGGAGATAAAAATGGAATTCAAATTAAACAGCAAAGAGTTAGAAAAACATCTTTCTAAAGTCATTACCGGTGTACCTACAAAAACGCCAATGACAATTTTAGAAAACTTCTTGTTTGAAATTACTGACGGCTTATTAACGATCTACGCAACGGATTTGGAGATATCACTTCAAACTTCTCTGAATGTAGTTTCTGATTCAAATACGAAAATTGTAGTTCCTGCTCATCTTCTTTTTAACGTAGTAAAAACTCTTAAAGACACGACAATTCAATTCAAGGTTCAAGATAACGGAAAATTATTACTTACAACGAATACAGGTAAATATACTTTGAGTTATCTCGAAGCAACAGAATTTCCGGATATACCTTCAATCAAAACAGATGAAAACTCAAAAGACATTAATGAATTTACAATTCAAGGAAGTGAATTAAAAGAATCGATCGATAAAACATCATTCGCAATGAGTAGAGAAGAGATGCGTCCTGCAATGATGGGAACACTCTTTGAATTTGATTTTGATGGATTACGCTTCGTTGCTACTGATGGTCATAAGCTTGTAAATTTATTAAATAAAAAAATTACGACAAAAATAAATCAGCAATATATCGTTCCCGAAAGAGCTATTTCAGTTCTATCAAAAATTTTAGATGAAAGAGAAGTAAAAGTTTATTTAAGCAAAACACATGTTTCATTTAGATTAAGTGAATTGGAATTAATCACTCGTGTTATTGGTCAGAAATATCCTGATTATGCAAGTGTAATTCCCGTAGAAAATGAATTTGCTCTTAAAGTAAACACAAAAGAATTGTCAGACGCAATAAAGAGAATGATGCTCTTTTCGGTATCAAGCATTAGAAAAGTTAAATTTTCTATCAAAAAAGATTTTATAAATATATCTGCAGAAGAAGCAAGTTTAGGTGCGGCAGGCGAAGAGAATGTACCGTGTGAATATACAGGTGATGATCTTGATATTGGTTTCAATAGTGCTTTCTTGAATGATATATTGAATCATATAAGCTCAGAAAATGAAATTGTATTTAAACTGCATTCCCCCACAAAAGCAGTAATTGTTGTTCCGGTTGAGAAAAAGGAGAATTACGAAGTTACTATGCTCCTAATGCCGGTTCGTTTAAATAATTAATATGATTTTAGAGAATTTAGAAATGACGAATTTTAGACTTCATTCAAAAACGTCATTAAATTTTTCAAATAAGATTAATTATATTATTGGGGGTAATGGAGAAGGTAAGACTTCCATTTTAGAAGCAATTTATTACTTGTGTACAACAAAGAATCTTAACTCATCTTCGGATGCAGATGCGGTTAAATTCAGTGAAAAATTCTTTGATATAAAAGGTGTTTTTAGAGATTTAACAGAAAATAAAATTAGAGTTCTTTTCGATACGGATATTAACAGAAAGAACTGTTTTTTAGATGAAAAAAATATAAATAGATCAGCATCGTTAATTGGTAAATTCCCTATTGTAACATTAATCCAAAGCGACCACTCGATTACTTCAGGTAGTCCTGCAGACCGAAGAAGATTTGTAGATTCTGTAATTTCTCAATCAAGTGATACTTACCTTAAAATACTTATTGATTACAATAAGGTATTAAAACAGAGGGCTGTAATTTTAGGTGAATTAAGGGATTTTAGACGTTCGGCACTCGTTAATCAATTGGATGCGTGGAGCGAAGCATTAGTAAAAAATGGCTCCGAAATTATTCGTCATAGAATTAAATTTATTGCTGACTTTAATGAGTACGTAAAAAATGCTTATAAACACGTAATGGAAGAAAAAGAAACTCCTGAAATTATTCTTCAATCCTTCCAAGAGAATTTACCTTTAGATGATATAGATAAAATTTATTCTGAATTACTAAAAGAAGCTCAGAATGATGAGATAAGAAGAGCTTCTAATTTAATCGGTCCGCATAGAGATGATTTTATTTTTAAAATTAATGACCGTGAATTAAAACGATTTGGTTCGCAAGGACAACATAAGACTTTCCAGATTGCACTTCGATTTGGGCAGTTTTTTTATATGCTTGATAAGATGGGAAGAAAGCCGATTTTCCTTATGGATGATGTCTTCGGTGAATTAGATAAAGGACGTGCTTATAAAATTAGCAAATACTTGAGTGAACTAGGTCAAACTTTTATTACAATGACTGACTTAACAAATATTGATCTCTTTAATAAAGAAACTGATTACAAAATTATTAATATCAATGGCGGTGCAGTTGTAAATGCTTAAAACTAATTTTAGGAAAATAAGCGAAGTAATAGAAAAAGAAAAAGAATTTGAAAAACTAAGAAGCACCGCTAGGATTTATCAGGTGGTAGAAGATTTTTATAAAATTTTTCCTGACCTAAAAATTTTAGCATCACCATTAAAAGTGGAAAAAGATATTCTCTTTTTACATGCAGAAAACTCTGTATGGAAAAGTGAATTGAATTTTCAAAAGATGGTGATAATAGAAAAAATTAATAATTACTATAAAGAAGAAATAATAAAAAACATAAAATTTTTGTAAAAATAATTCGGAAAAAATAATAACAAATGACAACCCCAAATAATTATACCGCTAAAAATATAAGCGTATTAAAAGGTCTGGAAGCGGTAAGAAAAAGACCCGCAATGTATATAGGAGATGTAGGATCGCGAGGTCTTCATCATTTGATAAATGAAGTTGTTGATAATTGTATTGATGAGGCTCTCGGTGGTTATAATGATAGAATTATTATTATTTTAAAAAAAGATGGATCGGTATCGGTAGAAGATAGAGGACGTGGAATACCTGTGGATATGCACCCGGAAGAAAAAAGATCTGCTCTTGAAGTGGTAATGACAGTTCTTCATGCCGGCGGCAAGTTCGATAAAGATAGTTATAAAGTTTCCGGCGGTCTGCATGGTGTTGGTGTTTCGGTTGTTAATGCTCTTTCGGAATGGATGACTGTAGAAGTAAAAAGAGACGGTGCAATTTACTATCAGAAATATGAGTTAGGTTTTCCTGTTGCTCCCGTAAAGGAAATTGGTAAAACTAAAAAACAAGAAACGGGCACTACTGTTACATTTAAACCTGACGGAACAATTTTCAAAACCACTAAATTTAATTTTGATATTGTTATTGAAAGAATGCGAGAGCTTGCTTACCTTAACAAAGAAGTCGTAATTACGATAAAAGATGAAATTGAAAATTTAGAAGAAATTTATCATTTCAAAGGCGGTTTAATAGAGTTCGTAAAATATTTAGATGAAACAAGAACACCATTACATAAACCAATTTATATTTTTGGTGAAAAAGAAAATACACCGGTGGAAATAGCATTTGAATACAGTGATTCTTATTCAGAAAACATACACACGTATGTAAATAATATTAATACCATCGAAGGAGGTACTCACTTAGTTGGTTTTAAGACTGCCCTTACTCGTACATTTAATAATTACGCTTATAAGAATGGATTGATAAAAGAGAATAATAAAATTTCTTTAACAGGTGATGATTTTAGGGAAGGACTCACAGCAGTAATTTCAATTAAGGTTATGGAGCCCCAGTTCGAGGGACAGACAAAAACTAAGCTTGGTAATAGTGAAGTAAAGTCGATTGTAGAAACACTCGTTGGCGAAAAGCTTGGCGAGTATCTCGAAGAGAATCCTGCAATCGGAAAAAAAGTAATTGAAAAATGCATGAAAGCAGCAGAAGCAAGAGAAGCTGCCCGCAAAGCAAAGGACTTAGTAAGAAGAAAGAATGCGCTTGACTCAATGCACCTGCCGGGTAAATTAGCCGATTGCTCAATTAATGATCCGGAGCATTGCGAAATTTATATTGTCGAGGGTGATTCGGCAGGTGGTTCTGCTAAGCAGGGGCGCGATAGAAGATTCCAAGCAATCCTTCCTCTTAAAGGAAAAATTCTTAATGTGGAAAAAGCAAAAATTAATAAAGTGCTTGAGAATGCAGAAATCTTGGCTCTTATATCTGCTATTGGTGCAGGTATCGGAACTGAATTTGATGCATCTAAATCTAGATATGGAAAAGTAATTCTTATGACTGATGCTGATGTCGATGGAAGTCATATTAGAACTTTACTTCTAACATTTTTATATCGGCACATGAAAGAATTAATTACCGAAGGTAAAGTTTATATTGCTCAGCCTCCTTTATACAAAATAAAAAAAGGTAAAGAAGAGTTTTATGCTTATGATGAAGATGAAAGAGATAAAATATTAAAACGTATGAAAGCCGATTCTAAAGGAAAAGAAGAAGTGCCGGTTATGGTAGCGGAAGAAGGGGGCGAGGAAGTAACGGTTAAAGGCGTAAATATAACTCGATATAAAGGTCTTGGAGAGATGAACCCCGATCAATTATGGAACACCACTATGAATCCTGAAACTCGTGTTGTTCTTCAGGTTAATTTAGAAAGTGCTATGGCTGCTGATAAAATCTTTGAAACATTAATGGGTGATGCAGTGGAACCAAGACGTGCATTTATTGAGAAACATGCTAAATACGCTAAATTAGATATTTAATTAGGAAATATAATGACAACAATTTTTGAAAAAGTAGTACCGGTATCGCTCGAAGAGGAGATGAAATCCTCCTATATCGATTATGCGATGTCGGTAATCGTAGCAAGAGCTTTGCCTGATGTAAGAGATGGATTAAAACCGGTTCATCGCCGCGTTTTGTTTGGAATGCATGAACTTGGAGTTGCTTATAATAAACCATATAAAAAATCTGCAAGAATAGTCGGTGAAGTTCTTGGTAAATATCATCCGCATGGCGATAGTGCAGTTTATGAGACTATGGTTCGTATGGTTCAGGATTTTTCACTTCGCTATCCGTTAGTGGATGGACAAGGAAATTTTGGTTCTGTCGATGGTGACTCGGCTGCGGCAATGCGTTATACAGAAGCACGTCTTGCACGTATTTCAGAAGAAATATTAAGAGATTTAGATAAAAATACAGTTGATTTTGTTAATAACTTTGATGAATCGCTTCAAGAACCAACCGTAATGCCTTCATATCTACCTAACTTACTCATTAATGGATCAAGCGGTATTGCAGTAGGCATGGCAACAAATATTCCTCCTCATAATATCACAGAAGTTATTGATGGCTGCGTTACAGTTATCGACAATCCCGAGTTAAAGGCGGAAGATTTAATAAAAATAATTAAAGCTCCCGATTTTCCTACCGGCGGAATAATTTATGGCTACGAAGGTGTAAGAGAAGCATTGCTTACAGGTAGAGGAAGAGTTGTAATAAGAGCAAAAGCGAATATTGAAACACACAAGAACGACCGCGAAAGCATAGTAATTACTGAACTTCCATATCAAGTAAACAAAGCTAATCTCATTATAAAAATCGCTGAACTTGTTAAAGAAGATAAACTAAAGGATATTTCCAATATACGTGATGAATCTGATAGAGATGGTCTTCGTGTTGTAATAGAATTAAAACGCGATGCTCAACCGGCAGTAGTTCTTAATCAATTGTTTAAGCATACTCAAATGCAGGTTACGTTCGGCGTTATTATGCTTGCATTAGTTAATGGCACTCCGAAAGTATTGACCATTAGAGAATGTATAGATCACTTTCTAGCTCACAGAATGGAAGTTCTAATACGTAGAACTAAATATGATTTAGATGCAGCTGAAAGAAGAGCACACATTTTAGAAGGTTATATAATTGCTCTTGATAATATTGATGAGGTAATTGAGACAATTAAAAAATCGAAAGACGTAGAAAGCGCTAAGAATAATTTAATGCGGAAATTCAAACTCTCCGAAATTCAATCTAAAGCTATTCTTGATATGCGTCTCCAAAGATTAACCGGTCTTGAAAGGAAGAAAATTGAAGATGAATATAAAGAAGTAATTAAACTCATTGAGAAATTAAAATATATACTTGATACCGAGAAGAAGAGAAAACAGATTATAAAAGATGAACTTCTTTTATTAAGAGAAAAGTATGGTGACGAAAGAAGAACAGAAATTATTTATGACTATCAAGATTTCTCTTTAGAAGATATAATTGCTCAGGAAGATGTAGTGGTTACTATTTCACATCAGGGATTTATTAAACGATTCCCAGTAAGCGGTTATAGAAAGCAATCACGCGGAGGTAAAGGCGTAATTGGCTCAGGCACTAAAGAAGAAGATTTTATTGAACATATGTTTATAGCTTCCACTCACCATTACATTATGTTCTTTACCGATAAAGGTAAATGCTATTGGTTAAAAGTGCATGAAATTCCGGAAAGCGGAAGAGCTACAAAAGGAAGATCTCTCCTTAACTTAGTAGAAAAAGAGAAAGACGAAAAAATATCCGCATTTATTACGGTAAAAGAATATACCGAAGACAAGTTTATTGTAATGGCTACTGAAAGAGGAACGGTTAAAAAAACAGTTCTTTCAGCTTATTCAAATATTCGTAAAGGTGGAATAAATGCTATTAATCTTGTTCCTGGAGATCGCCTTGTAGAAGCTAAATTAAGCGATGGAAGCAGTGATATTATTATCGGAACTAAACATGGCTTAGCAATTCGCTTCAACGAAAAAGATGTTCGTGATATGGGTAGAACCGCTACAGGTGTAAGAGGTGTTAATCTCGGTAAAAATGATATCGTAATCGGTATGATTGTTACGAAAAATTGTGATACTTTACTGGTAGTAACCGATAAGGGTTATGGAAAGCGAACCGAAATAGATGATTACAGAATTACTCGCCGTGGCGGTAAAGGTGTAATTACTGTTAAGACTTCTGATAAAAACGGTCTTATGATTGCGATGATGGAAGTAAATGATAATGATGAACTAGTAATTATTACAACTCAAGGAATGGTAATACGACAGAGCGTAAAAGAACTTAGAGTAATGGGTAGAAATACACAAGGTGTAAGACTAATTAAATTAAATGAGGGTGATGAAATTGCTGATATAGCAAGAGTAGTGCCTGATGATGATGAAAATGGAAATGGAGAAAAAAATGAGCAGCAATAAGAATTTACAATTTGAATCGAAATGCGTACATGCCGGAATTGGCGAATATGAATTTGGTTCAGTCGTTCCTCCTATTTATCAGACTTCCACATTCAAGTTTGAAAATGCTGCACATGGTGCAAAATTATTTAAAGGTGAAGAAGATGGGTTTATTTATACCCGCTTAAAAAACCCTACCATCGAAGCAATGGAAAATGCAGTAGCAGATTTAGAAGATGGATACAAAGCACTTGGATGCGCAAGCGGCATGGCGGCTATTAGTACGGTATTCGCAGGCTTACTTAAACAAGGCGATCATGTGGTCTGTACTAATTCAGTTTACGGTCCTACTTTAATCTTATTGAAAAACTTCTTTACAAAGTTTGGCGTTGAATCCGTATTCGTTGATACAGATAATCTTGAGCATGTAGAGGCGGCAATAAAACCGAATACGAAAATGATTTATGTGGAAAGCCCAGCTAATCCGGTAATTTCGGTTACTGATATTGCGGCAGTTTCTAAGCTTGCACATGCAAACAAAGCATTTATGGTGGTTGATAATACATTTATGAGTCCTGCATTACAAAAACCATTAAATCTTGGTGCTGATATATCTCTACATAGTATGACAAAATTTTTGAATGGTCATGCAGATGTAGTAGCCGGTATTATTGTGGTTAAAGATGAAGAGATGTATTCACTTCTTAGAAAAACATTAAGTATGTTTGGCGGTGTAATTGATCCATTTAATTCATTTTTAGTTCATAGAGGATTAAAGACTTTATCAATACGTATTGAAAAGCATTGCGAGAATGCTCTTCTTGTTGCGCAGTACTTAGAGAATCATCCTAAAGTGCAATGGGTTAAGTATCCGGGACTAAAATCACATCCGCAATATGAACTTGGGTTAAGACAACATGCAGGTCCGGGTGGAATGATTTCATTTGAAGTAACCGGCGGTATTAAAGGCGGCGAGATTACGATGAACTCTGTTAAACTTTGCCAATTAGCAGTCAGTCTTGGCGGTGTAGAATCTTTAATTCAGCATCCTGCAAGCATGACACACTCAGGTATGAGTAAGGAAGATAGAGAAGCTGCCGGAATAACAGATGGTTTAGTTCGCTTATCGGTAGGTATTGAAAACGCTAAAGATATTATCGACGATCTTGAGCAAGCATTAGCAAAAGTTGAAGTGCCTATTGAGAGTAAAGTAAACTAAAAAACTTTTTAAGATATTTTATAAAATTAAGAGACCGTCTAAAAATATTAGACGGTTTTTTATCTCCGTTTTATAATTAAAGCTGAGATAAAAAAATAAATCTTCTCCCCCATTTTAATTTCGGGGTTTTTTTATATAAAATAATAAGGGTTTCGCTATGTCGAAAAAAATCTTTCCCCTTTTAATTGTATTTGTCTTTTCTTCATTGTTATTCGCACAGGATAAATACTACACACCACTTAATATAAAAAGTGCTTTTAATAAAAATACTCGTTCATTAGACGGAAAGCCAGGCAATAGTTATTGGCAGAATAGATCGGACTATATATTGAAAGCAGAATATAATCCACGCACCAAATTATTAACGGGTCATGCCGAAATTAAATATCACAATAATAGTCCTGATACAATTAAACAAATTACAATACGCTTATATCAAGATATTTATAAGAAGGGCAATACACGCGATTTTGCTCTTGATCCTCGCTCATTAAATGACGGAGTAAAAGTATCGAATCAAAAATTAGACAATGAATCTATACCGATTGCGAATATTAATCGTAGAGGTACCAATTTATTTTATAATTTATTAAACCCGCTCAATCCAAAATCGGAAGTAAATATTTCGCTGGATTGGGAATTTAATATGCCGATCTATTCGGGCGTTAGAATGGGTACTTACGATTCGGTCTCTGCTTTTGTTGCATACTGGTATCCTCAAGTTTCGGTTTATGATGATATTGATGGCTGGGATAATCTAAATTATACAGGGCAGGTGGAGTTCTATAATGACTTTGGTGATTTCGATGTAGAGCTAACAGTACCAAAAGGGTTTGTAGTTTGGGCTACGGGTGTTTTACAAAATCCCGAATCAGTTCTTGCACCTGCTATTTATGAAAAATACAAAAAAGCGAATCAATCAGATTCTATTTATCATATTATTAAGAAAGAAGATTATAAAAATTTAGTTACTTCTGATAACGAAAATAATGTATGGAAATTCAAAGCAGATTATGTGCCTGATTTTGCATTCGCTACTAGCAATCATTATTTATGGGATGGATCGAGTATAATTGTAGATAATAAAACAGGAAGAAAAACATTTGTAGATGCTGCATATAATAGTAATTCTAAAGATTTTCCTTTAGTAGCTAATATAGCAAGAACAACGGTCGATATGCTTTCAAATGATCTTCCCGGCTATCCTTTTCCTTATCCGAAGATTACTATATTTAATGGGGATGGCGGAATGGAATTTCCGATGATGGTTAATGATGGTTCGGCAGATGGAAAAGCAGGAACGGTTCACCTTACATCTCATGAAATTTCACATACATATTTCCCTTTCTTTATGGGAACCAATGAAAGAAAATATGCATGGATGGATGAGGGATGGGCAACACTTCTTCCTTCACGTATTCAAAGTAAATTAGCACCGGGATATGATCCTATCTCTCGCAATGCTCAACAGTATAATGAATTTGCCGGTTCTGAAGGAGATATTGCTCCAATCGTTCCATCGTTTTTATTAAATGGTGCTTCATATCGTACAGCTTCTTATCGCCGACCAGGAGAAGCTTATAATATTTTATGCGAATTACTTGGCGAAGAGACTTTCAAAAAAGCATTGAATGAATATATATCAAGATGGAACGGAAAGCACCCTATCCCAAACGACTTTTTTAATACATTCGATAATGTAACCGGAGAAGATTTATCCTGGTTTTGGAAACCATGGTTCTTTGAATCGGGATATCCTGATCTTGCAGTTACTTCTGTTATTCGTAACGAGAAAGAGCAAAAAGTAATAATTGAAAATAAAGGTACTATGCCGATTCCTATTGAACTAAAAGTTACATTTGATGATGGTACAACCGAAACAAAAACTCAATCCCCTGCGGTTTGGAAAAATGGAATGAAAAAATATGAAGCTCTATTTAATACATCTAAAATAATTAAGTCAGTTGAATTAGGCAGTACTAAATATTCTGATACTGATCTTAAAAATAATTCGTTGAAAGCCAATTAAGGGGGAATAATGAAAGCGAAATATCTATTACTATTTGTTTTGGTTTTGCAGTTTTCTTTAGCCGCACAATCAAGAGATTATTTTGTACCAAAAAGTTTTCGAGAGGCAGTAGAAAAAGGTACAAGAAGCTGGGATGGTAAACCGGGTAAAAATTATTGGGAAAATAAAACTGATTATAAAATAAAAGCAGAACTTCATCCGGAAAGTTTCTCAGTTAAGGGTCATGCATGGATAACATATTATAATAATAGTCCTGATACACTTAAGAATCTTGTAATACGGCTTTATCAAGACATATTCAAAAAAGGTGCGGCAAGAGATTTTCCGGGACCTGAAATGGATTTAACCGATGGAGTTAAGATTGATACTCTTCTTTTTGAAGGTGTATCGATAAAAGATGACATGAAAAACTTCAAAGTTTTTAAGACCTCTACTAATTTGATAATTGGCAAACTTCCTCAAGCGATTGCTCCCGGTGCTTCAGCAAAAATTGAAACTAAATGGGAAATTAAAATTCCAAAATATACCCGCTTGAGAATGGGAGCATATAGCGATTCCACTTTCTATGTAGCTTATTGGTATCCTCAGGTTGCTGTTTATGATGATATCGATGGCTGGGATAGAAATGAGTATCAAGGACTTACTGAATTTTATAATGACAAAAATAATTTTGATATAGAAGTTACTGTTCCCGGTGATTACGTTGTCTGGGCTGGAGGAGAACTTCAAAATGGGAAAGAAGTTCTTAATTCGGTCGTTTTTGATCGTCTTGAAAAATCTAAAACATCTGATGTCGTAATTAATGTTGTTACAAAAGAAGACTTAGAAAAGAAAGAAGTAACGAACAATAAAGAAAAAAACATTTGGAAATTTATTGCAACGGGAACACCGGACATCACGTTTGCGGCTACTAACGGATATGTATGGGATGCACTTTCTACTGTTGTGGATAATAAAACCGGTAGAAGAACAGCAATTGATGCGGTCTATCCTTTTGGAAATAAGAATCAAGATATGGTTGCGGTGTTTGCTAAATCTGCATTAAACTATTTTTCGATGGAGTACCCCGGTGTCCCTTACCCTTATCCTAAGATGACAGTTTTTAATGGTGCTTCTAATGGCGGTGGCGGAATGGAAAGTCCAATGATGGTTAATAACGGAACTTATGGATCTTTAGGTGGACAGCTTGGTGTTACAGTTCATGAAATTGCTCATACTTATTTCCCTTTCTTTATGGGAACCAATGAAAGAAAATATGCCTGGATGGATGAAGGGTGGGCTGCGTTCTTAACTTTCGATCTCGTAAGAAGATTTGATGCTAAGGAAGATGAATTTCCTGATTTTATAAAGGGGTTTGAAAAAGCACTTGCAACAGAAAACATGCTTCCGCCAATGATAACTTCTCATCAAGGAAGAGGTCCTGGTTATGGAGTAATGGCTTATCAGCATGGCTCACTATCTTATGAAATGTTAAGACAGCATCTAGGAGAAGAACTTTTCAAAAAAGGACTGAAAGAATATATCGATAGATGGAATGGTAAACATCCTATTCCTTATGATTTCTTTAATACATTCGATAATGTTTCCGGAGAGGATTTAAGTTGGTTCTGGAAACCATGGTATTTTGAAAAAATCTTACCCGATCTCGCAATTAAAGAAGTTAAGCAATCAGATAATTCAGTCGTTATTTCAAATGAAAGTGGACTTCCTTTGCCTGTTTCTATTACTGCTACTTATACCGATGGTTCGGAAGAAAAAATTGATAAACCACTATCGGTCTGGAAAGAGGCAAAAATTATTACCCTCCAATTGGATAGAAATAAAAAAATAAAATCTCTTATATTGGGGAGTGAACTAATTCCTGATTCTTTCAAAGAGAATAACAAATATGAAGTCAAATAAGATTGCCGTTTTTCGTATCGCTTTAGTTTTTTTCTTTTGTTCATTTATTGCTTTCGGGCAGGCACAAGTTATACAAAAAGGTGATATCTATTATTTATCGGGTAAGCTTATTATAAAATTTAAAGAGGGGAATCCAAATGCGATTCTCCCCTCTTTAAAATCTTTTGGCATCAGCGAGATTAAAAATAAATTCACCGAACAGAGTAGTAGTGCTTTATTGAAAGGGGAAAATATTTTTAGCCGCATTTATGAAGCTGATTTAGATAATAATATCGATCCGATTGAAGCCGCAAAAAAGCTAAAAAAAATAAAAGAGATAGAATATGCCGAGCCGCATTATGTTTACCGCATTACTTATGACCCGAATGATTCCCTTTATAATCAAGCCAAACAAGAACATCTAAAAAGAGTTTTTGCTCCGCAAACGTGGGAAATTACCAAAGGGGATACTAATGTTGTAATTGCAATTATTGATACGGGTGTGGAATGGTCTCATCCTGATTTGGTTGCCAATATTAAATTAAACCGTAAAGAAATTCCGAACAACTTAATAGATGATGATAATAATGGATATATTGATGATTATCGAGGATGGGATTTCGGCGGACTTAATAATTCACCTGACAACGATCCGCGCGAAGATTACTCTTCTTCAAATGGCTACCATGGTACTCATGTAGCGGGGATCGCTTCTGCGGTAACTGATAATGGAATTGGTATCGCATCGATCGGATTCAATTCTAAAATTCTTTGTGTAAAAACTTCCAGCGATAGTAGAAGGGATATGCACGGCTACCCATTTATTTTATATGGCTTTAAAGGAATTAAATATGCTGCGGATAATGGAGCAAAAATAATAAATTGTAGTTGGGGTGGTTATAGTGCATCTGCTTATGAATTGGAAATTATTAATTATGCAATTTCTAAAGGGGCTTTGGTTGTAGCGGCAAATGGCAATGAAGGCAAGTTAGACGCATTTTATCCTGCGAGTTATCCCGGAGTTTTATCTGTCGGTTGGCTTGAATCTACAAACGATGTAATCAGCACTGCAGCGAATTACGGAATGACAGTAGATGTATTTGCACCGGGCAGTTCAATCCTTTCCACCTGGGCTTATACGGGACCGAATAAAGATTATTACCGTTCAATCGGCGGCTCATCTATGTCATCTCCATTAACTGCCGGATTAGCAGCTTTGGTTTGGTCAAAATTCCCGGACTATACTCCCCTTCAAATTGCAGAACAGATTAGAGTAAATGCTGATAATATCGATCTTTCGAATCAGGGTAAAGAATTTCTTCTCGGCAGAGGGAGAATTAATGCTTATAATGCAGTTACTAACGAAAATTCTATTTCCGTAAGAGGCAGTGATTTTGCGTTAATAAATGATACCGATGGTGATGGTGTTCCTGAACGAAATGAAAAATTTTATCTTACCGGAGGCTTTACTAATTTACTTAAAGATGTATCGGGATTGCAAATAAAATTAGAAACAGAAAATAATGATATAATTCTTCATCAACCGGTTGTCTCAGGAATTAATTTGGCTACGGGTCAATCGTTTTCATTAGGTGAAGGACTTCTTATGGAATTGCTTAATAACGCTCCTTATGACGATCAAATAAAAATAAAAATCACATATACTGCTCCGGGCTATTCCGATTTCCAATGGATCAGTTTTAAAGTGAACTATTCTTATGAAAATTTGACTAAAGGAAAACTTAATCTCACCGTTACGAGCAAGGGAGTAATCGGATTTAATGACTTCCCCGATAATAAAGCAGGAATCGGATTAAAATATTTTTCGGAAGAGAATGTCCTTTTTGAGGGGGCTCTGATGTATGGTGTAAGTAATACCAAATTAATGGATGCTGCACGAGTGGAAACCAATCAGAGTACAGATTTTAAAGTGATTAATCCATTAAAGGTCAACGAAAATAGTGAATCAACTTTAGAGGAAGCTATTGCCGAATTTAATGATGATGGGGGCGGGAATAATAAGCTTGGCATTAAAACTAAAAGCCTTGCATATTCATTCTCTGTGCCTGATTTAGAGGATGTAATAATTCTTAGATACGATTTAACGAATCTTAGCAATGCGCCTATTGAGAACTTAAAAGTTGGTTTATTTATGGATTTCGATGTTCCGGAAAGCGACTATGGAAGCGATATGGCGGTTTGGGATGCTCTCGATTATTTTGCTTATGCATATGACGTTAATGGAAAAGCGAATGGAAGATATTATGCAGTAGCACCAATTATGCATATGCCTTCAATGGCGAGTTATGGTTATTATGGAATTGATAATAGTCTTTCTAAAGGCGATGTTACTTTAACTGATGCTTTTACCAAAGATGAAAAGTGGCTGACTATTGGTTCTAAAGAAGCAAACACATATATCGGTCCCACCGATATCTCCCTCGTGGTTTCTTCGATGGGATATAATATTCCCGTGGGTGAAACGATTCATCCCGCATTTTTGATCACTTATGGTGATAATAGTCTTGCAATTAGACAAAAAGTAAAAGCGGTTCGCACATATTATTATGATATTCTTTCCGATGTGGAGCAATCGCAAAAGAACGAAATACCTATTGAGTATAAATTAGAACAGAATTATCCCAATCCATTTAATCCTGTTACAACGATTGGCTACTCGCTTCCTGCGGATGGATTAGTAAAGATAAAAGTTTATGATTTATTAGGGAGGGAATTAATCACCGCCTTAAATAAATTCCAATCTGCCGGCAGGCATTCATTGCAGTTTGATGGCTCGCAATTATCAAGCGGCATCTATTTTTATACTCTCGAAGTAGGTAATTATAGAGCAGTAAAAAAGATGATCCTACTAAAGTAATATTTCTAACTTCACTAAAGCAATCCCAAAATTAGGGGCTTGATTATAATAAGACCTAAAAGTATCATTGATCCAAGATTGATTTTAACTATTTTGGTTTTAAGAAATTCTAATGATTGTTTCATTGCAATGGAGTATTTGTTTATGGAATTAATTAGATACAAATTATCTGCCCTTGATTATCCTATAACTTTTCTTATCCTTAATAATAGGTAAAATATGAAAACTATTATATCACTCTTACTTCTTTTACTAATAATACACTATTCATGCAGTCCAACTGAACCGGAAGATAAAAAAGACAATCTACCCGATACAACAACTCAAAACTTTAGCTTTGAGACAGTAGAGTTCGGTAATGGATACGCGTCAAGCGATTTTGAAGATGTATGATTAGGAACTATTAATGGAGGGAAATGTAAAATCCTTTTAGTGATTTTTAATCATTTTTAAAACAGAGGGATTGATGTGAAAATTAAGATTCCAATAATAGTCACTTTTGGTATTCTCTTCATTTCAGCAATTCCGCTAATTGCTCAAAATTTCCAAATCCCCGATTCAATAAAAATAATGCAGTTCAATGAAAACCGTATTCAGCAGTTCAATAACTTCGCTCCGGAATTTAGAACTCTACCTCAAATAACACAGGATTTAGAACTATATCAATTAAAAATTCTCACTTCAAAATTATTTATGCAGGAATCCTATATCGAAAATGATACACTCATAAGGTATCAATCATTACAGGCATTTTTGAACCGCCAATACTCGGAAGAGTATAAAAGAATGATGAAATATGATCTCGGTGTGATTACTACTTATCTTGGAATTTCTAAAAAAATATTTGCGATTATTATAGCGTTACTATCGGTCTTATAAAGTAAGACCGATAGCAGCGGCATGTAAATTTTTACTTGCTCTTAAGCAGGTCTCTGATCTCTCTTAATAGCAATACGTCTTCGCTCGGAGGTACGGGTGATGGTGCCGGAGGAGCGGGAGCTGCCTCTTCTTTCTTTTTCATTGCATCAAGTAGTTTCACTAACATAAATATTGCCCAGGCAATAATTATAAAATCTATGATTGTATTAAGAAATAATCCATAATTTATTTGTACTGCCGCAGTGTTTTCGGTAGCTGCTTTCAAAGTAATTGCAAGGTCTTTGAAATCTATTCCACCTAAAAGAACTCCTATTGGAGGCATAATTATATCAGCTACAACAGATGAAACAATTTTTCCGAATGCAGCACCTATGATTATACCTACGGCAAGATCAACTACATTACCGCGCATAGCAAATGCTTTGAATTGATCTAATATACTTTCTTTCTTTTTCATATTATTCCTCTTGTTATTTTATAAAAATAATAAATCTACTATTATAAATATAGGCAACAAAACGGGTAGTGAAAACTTAAACATATATGCAAAGAAACTAGGCATCTCGATATCATTTTCTTCGGCAACAGCTTTAACCATAAAATTAGGTCCGTTTCCGATATAAGTCATACTACCGAAAAATACAGCACTAACGGAGATTACTTTCAATAGATGTTCGCTGATTCCTGCAACGATTGGTGGCACTTGTGTCCCTAATCCCAAAGCTAATGAATGGAAAGTAACGGCAGTTGGAGTATTATCAAGGAAACTGCTTAATAAACCGGTGTAATAATAAAATTGAGTTGGTTCAGTTACACCAAGATGTGCTGCATTTGCCTTTAGGAATAATAAACATGGAACCATTGTAATAAAAATCCCTAAGAATAAATAAGCAACTTCTTTAATTGGTTCCCAAGTAAAATTATTTTCTGTTCTTAATAAATTAGTTGTAAATAATAATGAAAGTCCAGCCATTAAAACTATCACACCTTCGCGGATAAAACCAAAATAATGATTACTTGCAATGAATGGCATGTATTGTGGATTAATGAAAGCAACCGAAAGAACTACACCAAGCAAAAAGAGAAAATTAATATTTCCTTGAATTTTTATCGGTTTAATATTTGTTTTGTCGCGCAGTAATGCTTTTACAGGTTCTTTTTTATGATAGTAACTATCAACAAAGTAATAGACTATTAACAAGGCAATATTTGTAAATAGCCATTCGGGAAATAAGTGTAAAAACCACATAAAAGGGGCACCGCGAAGATACATCATAAAAAGAGGGGGATCACCGAGTGGCGTAAGCAGACCACCGCAATTGGCAACTATTCCGATAAAAAATAAAATTGTATGTACTTTAAATTTTCTTTCTTTGTTAGTTTGGATAACGGGACGAATTAAAAGCATTGCTGCACCCGTAGTACCCATAAAAGAAGCTAAGAGCGCACCAATTCCGAGAAACAAGGTATTAATAGATGGTTTGGCTTCGATATCCCCTGTGAGTAAAATTCCACCCGTAATTGTAAATAAAGCACCGAGCAAAATTAAGAATGGGACATAATCAAATAGCATAGCGTGTTCCAATTCTACTGCTAATCCGGCAGAGAATAAATAAATTAAAATCGGAATACTAAGAACCACCGCAACAATAAGTTTATTGGTATTGTGTTCCCACCAATGATTGAAAAAGATTGGAAAAACAGCAATTGAACCGAGCATCAAAATGAATGGCACCAATGTAATTAATGGTACTGAAATAGAAGTATGTTCCATAAGATATCCTTAAAAATTAATCTTACAAAATTACACCAAAATATCTTTTTATGAAAGTGGAAACGGGACGCCCGCTTGATAAAAAAGTCGGTTATTCAGATTTTTTGTGGTATCTGATTGATGCGGCAAGAAGTATAAAGACACCCATTAAAAACAATATAAGCGTTTGAGACCACAGCTCCGAAAAACCGATCCCCTTTAATATTACGCCTCGTATTATTACAAGAAAATATTTCAGCGGAATGATATAAGTAATATATTGAATTATTTTAGGCATATTTTCGATTGGGAAAACAAATCCCGATAAATAAACCATCGGAAGCATTACTACAAAGATTGCAAGCATCATCGCCTGTTGCTGCGTTTTGGAAATCGTTGATACAAATAGTCCGAGTCCAAGTGTGGAGAGAACATATAAAAACGATGCGAAAATTAAAAAGAATTCACTCCCTCTAACTGCAATATCGAAAATAACATATTGAGCCAATAGAATAATAAGTACAGAAATAAATCCTAATATAGCGAACGGAAGGAGCTTACCGATTATTAATTGATACGATTTAATTGGTGTTACAACGAGTTGCTCGTATGTACCGATCTCTTTTTCTTTTACGATTGCAAGAGATGTTAACAACATAGTAACAATTGTTAATAAAAGTCCCACAATTGCAGGTACCATAAAAATGCGAGTCTTCTGTTCGGGATTAAACCATACTCGGATTTCGCTCGTAAGAGAACCTACGGGAACGAATTTTCTTCCTAATCGTCCCATTGTTTCTAATAGTATATCTTGATTATAGTTCCTGATTACATTCATCATATAACCCGATGCAATAGAAGCAGTATTTCCATCCGAACCGTCAATAATTGCTTGAACTTTAACACCATCTCTTCGTTTAACTTTCTTTTCAAAATCATTAGGGATTACTATTCCGGTAATCACTTTCCCTTTATCTATTAGCTCATTTAGTTCTTCATAAGAATTGATAGAATAATCATTCGAAAAATAAGTGGAGCCATCAAATTGACGTATAAAATTTCTGCTTTCGGAAGTTTTATCCATATCGTAAAAAGCGATATGAACTTTTTCCACATCAAGATTAGCGGCATACCCCAAAAATATTAATTGCACAATCGGAGCAATTAAAACTATCATAAACATTTTAGGATCGCGCTTTAGCTGCTGAAACTCTTTTATTAATATATGTTTTATCGTCTTCAATTTAGAGTTCCTTCTTTTTACTTATAATTAAAGCGAGTGATGTGAAAAGAACAATAAAGAGCGATAGATAAATTAGCTGATCCCAAAATGCCGACACACCGACACCTTTCAATATAATAGAACGAAGAATTACTAAATAAAATTTAGCGGGTGTAATGTTTGTAATTATTTGTACCAAGAATGGCATACTTTCTATCGGGAATACAAAGCCCGAAAGTATAACGGAAGGAAGAAGTGAGACAAAAGTGGAGATAGAAAAAGCCACCTGCTGGCTATCGGATATAACTGAAATAAAAATTCCCAAACTTATCGAGGCTACTATAAAAACTAATGTTGTAAAAAAAAGTAAAATATAACTCCCCTTTATAACCACATCAAAAAGGAAATATCCGGCTATAAGTATAAAAGCGGCATTAATCAAAGAGATAAAAATATATGGAAGTGATTTGCCCGTAATTAATTCAAAAGATGAAACCGATGAAACATTTATCTGCTCTATTGTTCCTTTTTCTTTTTCTCTTACGAATGTTAGCGATACCGATATAACCGCGGTAACAATAAGTATCATTGATATCAAACCGGGAATAAGAAAATGAGTTGATTTCAAATCGGGATTAAACCAGAACACCGGTTCTACTTCAATACCTTTTGGTGGAGTTAATCCTTTTATTTCAAACTGCTTTTTTTGAATTTTATTATTGAACGAAAATACAGCCACATTAATATAATTATAAACAATTGATGAAGTGTTCCCATCAACTCCATCTACAAGCACTTGAATTTTTGATTGCTTTGCAGAAAATAGATTTTTTGAAAAATCTCTATCGATTACTAAAACTGCCTGTGCTCTTTTCTCGTTAAGTATATCCTTTACCTGATTATCGCTACTGATTATTTCTGTAACTACAAAATATTCTGAGGAAGTAAGTATATTAATAAACTCGCGGCTAAGAGAAGATTTTTCCTGATCGAAAATAGCGAGATGAATATTCTTTACATCAAAATTTACAGCATATCCAAAAATTCCAAGCAGAAATACGGGGAAGAAAAAGATGACAGCGAGCAATCGTTTATCTCTTATGATCTGTTTTAATTCTTTTTTTGCTACGGCTTTTATTCTATTAATCATTTGCCTCTCTCTTATCGACTAAATGAATAAAAACATCTTCTAAAGTAGGAACGATTTTATCAATACTTTTTATTTCAGCAACCGGTTTTATCAATTGAATTAGTTTTTCTTTTGCATCGGGGGTATCTTTTACTAATGCATGTAAACTATTGCCGAATAAAGAAACTTCTAAAACGTTTTTGTTTTTTGAAAGAGCATCCATCGTTTCAATCGGCTTTGAACAATTAATTTCAAAGATTGGGTCAGTAATATATTTTGTTTTTAATTGCTTCGGATTCCCTTCTGCAATTAATTTACCGGAATCGATTAGAATAATATTATTGCAATACTCAGCTTCTTCGAGATAGTGAGTAGTAACGAAAACAGTAGTCCCTTGCGATGAAAGAAGGTTAATTAAATCCCAAAAATTTCTTCTCGATAATGGATCGACTCCGCTTGTCGGTTCATCTAAGAATACAATCTTAGGAGAATGAATAACTGCTGTACCGAGAGCGAGACGCTGTTTGATACCACCCGGAAGCGATCCGGTAAGAATTTTTTCTTTCCCCTTTAGATCGGCTATATCTAAGACCCACCTTTTTCTTTCATTCAATACAGCACCGGTTAAGCCATAAACCCCACCGAAGAAATTTACATTCTCTTCGATTGTTAAATCATTATAAAGTGAAAAGCGTTGAGACATATATCCTATATTGAGTTTTACTTTGTCGGAATTTTTATTGATGCTGTATCCGCCAACCATTGCATCGCCCGCTGTCGATGAGATTATGCCGCAGAGCATTTTTATAGTGGTAGATTTTCCGGCTCCATTAGAACCGAGAAATCCGAATATCTCTCCTTCATTTACAGTAAATGAAATATCATCTACCGATGTAAAAGACCCAAATTTTTTTGTAAGATTATAAACTTCTATACTATTCATTTTTTTATCAAGTGTATAAAAACATTTTCGAGACTCGGAGAAATTATTCTATTATCGATTAGTTCTAAATTGTTTTGCTTTAGCAAATCAAGAATTTTATTCAAATCATTTTCGGGAGATTGAGTAATGATTTGAAGTCTATCTCCGAATGATTGCACCTGCCAACTATTTTCATTCAGAATTTTAATTGCCTTTTGAAGAGGGGAGACGACCAATTCAATTACTTTTATACCGGTACTTTCTTTTACTTTTGCCGGTGTATCGAGTGCGATAATTTTACCATTATTCATAAGTGCAATTCTATTGCATCTTTCGGCTTCGTCTAAATAAGGCGTGGTCATAAAAATTGTTATCCCTTCTTTTAGCAAATTAGAAAGTATCTTCCAGAAATCGCGCCTTGAAACGGGATCAACTCCGGTTGTCGGTTCATCAAGAAATAAAATTTTCGGCTGATGAATTAAACTGCATGCAAGAGCAAGTTTCTGCTTCATTCCACCGGAAAGTTTATCGGCTAATCGATCTCTAAACGGTTTTAGTTTTGTAAAATCTAATAGCTCATCTCTTCTTTTTTTATAATCTCTTACGTTGTGGATGTCAGCAAAAAATTCAATATTTTCATCCACACTCAAGTCGCCATAGAGACTAAATTTTTGTGAAAGGTAACCGATCTGCGATTGAATGTTTTTTCTTTCTTTTGTTATATCTTTTTCAAATAGAGAGACAATTCCCGAATCGGGATTTATAAGTCCGCACATAATCCTAAGTGTTGTAGTTTTCCCCGCACCATCGGGTCCCACAAATCCGAACATCTCCCCCTCATTAATATCGAAAGAGATATCCCTTACAGCTTTAACCTCGCCATAATTTTTTATAAGATTATGTATGCCGATAATGTTCATTTGTTAAAATATTACCTTCGCATCTGCGGGCATACCGGCTTTAAGCTCATTATCTGGATTTGGTACTTCTATCTTTACTGCAAATACTAATTTTGTTCTCTCGTCTTTTGTTTGAATATTCTTTGGAGTGAACTCCGCTTCGGGTGAGATAAATATTACTTTCCCTTCATAAACTTTTCCGGTATAAGAATCGGTTGAAATCTCTGCTCTTTGACCGGTCTTAATTTTTCCGAGCACATTTTCAGGTACATAGACTACTAATTTAACCATACTTAAATCAGTTACCTTAGCGAGAGATGAAAGCATGGAAACCGTTTCCCCCTTTTCCACGTATGATTTTACTACTGTCCCTTTTACTGGAGAAGTTACGAAACAATCTCGAATATTCTTTTCAATTAATTTAGATGCGGCATCTGCCCTTTCGTAATTTGCTTTTGCTTGAGCTAATTCTTCGGGTCGTGCGAAGTTTTTAATTTTTGCGTAATTCTCTTTTGCTGAATTATATTGAGCTTTTGTTACATCATATCGCGTATTTGTCTCTTCGAGTTGCCGTTTCGTAATCGAATTTGTTTCAAATAAATTCGTCATTCTTTCGTGGTCGGATTCGGCTAATTTATAATTGGCTTCGGCTTGAAGGAGCATTTCGTAAGAGGACTTAATGTCTTCGCTTCTAGCACCTTTTATTAATAGATCATATTGAGCTTTAGCCATATCCCGCCCCGCATTCGCTTGAAGGAGCTGTATTTCATATAATTCGTGGTCGATTATAAGAAGTGTATCGCCCTCGCTTACAATGCTTCCTTCGTCATTTTTAATTGAGAGCACTTTTCCCGAAACCTGTGAGCTGATTACAGATTCAGTAGCTTCGATTGTTCCCGATTCTTCTATATATGTTCCATTATTATCTCCCGAACAGGAGGTAATAATTAATATTAACGAAAGTAATGCGGCTAATTTTGTTTTCATTTTTCACTCTTTTGCGCTTTTTGTTGTAATTTTTTTGCTTTCTTTGTCTGAATTCCATTTAATAATAGATTGAAAGTATGATTAAATGCTTCGTTTAATGAGAAATTATTGTTCATAAGAAATTCCGGATTGATAATGGATGTTACAGCATTTAGAAATATTGTCATTAAAATCGGAGTTGGTATATCGCGGATTAATCCTTCCTCTTTTCCTTCATCAATTATTTTAGTTAGATTACCAAGAATAATCTCTCTCCTCGTTTTATCCAAGTCTTCCCAATGTTGAGGAGCGTGAGTCTGCAAATCCTGAATCCACCGCTTATCCACTTTAATAGATATATCTAAGAAAAATCGGACAATGGATTTAATTTTAGTTAGTGAACTGCCGGTTTGTTCATTTAGTAACTTTAATACATTTCCTTTTACAGTATCGCGGAAATTTTGTCCAACTGCTTCTACTAAAGCCATTTTTGTAGGGAAGTGCTTATAGATTGTTTTCTTGCTCATTCGCAATTCTTTGGAAATTTCGTCCATCGAAGTGTTGTAAAAACCATTTTTTAGGAATAAGTCTTTAGCGAAGAGAAGTATTTTGTTTTTATCGTCCACTATGGAAACTATTTTTGTTTTTATTGTTTCAAATGTACGGCAAGGAAACTAATAAGTCAAGATATAGTTTCCACGGTTTCTTGTTTTGTGCCAATTAACCTAATTACCGCTGCTTCACCATTGTGATGAGGTCCTTCATTGAGGTGGGTTATCTCTTTGGAAAACAATTTGATATCGAGATCAATAAAATCGGTAATTATATCTTCGAGTGAATATAGTACATCTAAATCTTGCGGACCGCCGGAATCCTTTCCTAACTGATCCTTTTCGTATGCCTCGAAGATTAAAATTCCACCCGGCTTCAAAGAGTTTACTACTTTTTTATGTATTAGTTCTCTTTGTTCTTCAGGCAGGTGAAAGAAAAAGAGTCCGGCAGCATCAAAATAGTTTTCCGGCAGTTCTATTTCATTCAAATCGCCTACTTTATAATCGATCTCGACTTCTTTTTGAGAAGCTAATTGGAGGGCTTTTTCTTTGGCAGTGGAACTTTGGTCTATTGAAGTAACATCAAAACCTAATGTAGCAGCAGAAACGCCATTTCTCCCTTCGCCATCAGCGGGTAAAAGAATTTTTAATCTTTCGTTTGTATTGGAGGGGGATTGAGTTTTCTTTTCCTCTAGGTATTTATCTAGCGACTCCTTAAAAAACTCATTTGGTTCAGTTCCATAGACAAAGTCCTCACCCGAATATCGCTCATTCCAAAATTCTGCACCGAAGCTACTCATTAATACCTATAATAATTTTACTAAAGGAAAATAGTTATTAAACTATAATTTACAAAGACGTAAAAACATATTTTTTGCAAAACTATTATAAGTGAGATAATATCTCTACGAAATATTAAATAACTACATTTAATATTATTTCATCAAAATCATTTTCCTTACTTGGGAAAAGTCACTTGTTATAAGTCGATAGAAATAAATTCCGCTTGTTACTGAACAACCAAAAGAATCTTTACCGCTCCAAGATACTTTTTGCCTTCCGGCATTTTGATAACCCTCGACTAATATATTCACTAACTGACCAATAGAATTATAGACTTCAAGTTTTACATTGCCTTCTGTCGGAAGTGTGTATTCAATTGTAGTGGTTGGGTTGAATGGATTTGGGTAGTTTGAGATAATTATCTCTTCGTTATCCTTTACCGGTTCGGGTTTTTTTTCTGGATTTGGTAATATT
>JALNXG010000020.1 GCA_023230485.1 Melioribacteraceae bacterium | reverse complement strand
GCAAACCCTTGAACCTGAACTGGATAATACCAGCGTAGGAAAGCGGTAGGAATAATTGAGTAAGCCGTTTTCCCAAAACGGCTTTTTTTATTTCGGAGGTTATATGAAATACTTAATTATTCTATTATTCATTTTTTCCATTCCAAATATTCTTTTCTCTCAAGGTAGAACAGTAAATGGAAAAATAATAAATAGTGAGAGCGGCAAAGAATTGCCATTTGCAAATATTATTTTAATGGAAGCAAAAATCGGTACTTCTTCAGATCAGTTCGGCAATTTTACTTTAAAAATTCCAAATGAATATTTAAATGATAAATTAAAAATATCATTTGTCGGGTTTGAAGAAAAAATTATAGAGCTTACCAAATTCAAAAATGGCTCAAATATCAATCTAGTCCCTATGGTAATTCCTGCCCAATCCATTTTAATAAAAGGATTTTTATCAAAAGAATATTTCCCCGCACTTAGTATGAGCGAGATAAATAAACTTAAGATAAAGAATGAATATTCGGTTCAGGATATTCCCGAATTCTTATCTTCAATACCATCAGTATCGCATTATTCAGAGAATGGAAATGGAATAGGCTATAACTATATCAGTATAAGAGGATTTGATCAAAGAAGGATATCAGTATCGATAAATGGGGTACCACAAAATGATCCTGAAGATCATAATATTTATTGGTTGGATTTTCCTGATATTATAAAGAGTACACAATCAATTTATGTTCAGAGGGGAGCGGGAAGTGGAATAATAGGCTATCCAGCTATCGGTGGTGCTATAAATATTATTACATCTAATTTCTCTGATAAACCTAGACTTGAGTTCGAAAGCACTTTGGGTAGCTTTAATACTACTAAAATTGGCGTTTCTGCTTCAAGTGGTATTTATGATGATGGGTATTCCTTTTATATAAAACTTTCTAGAATTAAAACCGGAGGATATAGAAATTCCGGTTGGACAGATCTAAAGTCATTTCATTTTTCCGCAGTCAAATATGATTCTTTAATGACAAATCAGATTAACATATATGGCGGTTTTATTAAGGATGGACTAGCATATACAGGGTTGCCTAAATTCGCAATAAGTGATCGTGATTTACGGAAATCAAATTTTTCGTATTGGGAAGCAGATAATAATGGACTTACTTATGCAATGGAAAGAAAGCCAAATGAAATAGAAAATTTTTTCCAACCTCATTTTGAATTACTAAATGAAATCAAATTGTCTGATAATCTCACTCTCAATAATACTTTATTCTTAGTCCTAGGTGAAGGACATTTCGATTATGATGCTTCTTGGGCTGACACAAGTTATTTTAGATTAACACATGAGCATGGTTTTTCTCCTTCAAATCCATCTAACTCCACAATTCGAGCTATGGTGAATAATAAACAGTTTGGTTGGTTACCTCGTTTGCTAGTAAAGCATAATAATGGAGAATTAATATTAGGTGGTGAATTAAGAAAGCATTCTTCAATACATTGGGGGAGTATTTTATATGGTGCAAATTTACCAAATGAAATTACTCCTGAATATCACTATTACTACTATGAAGGGGGTAAAGATATTATAAACTTCTTTGTAAATGAGAAATACAAATTATCAAATCAATTTAACATATTTGCAGAAGGTCAGGTTGCATATAATAAATATAGAATTGAAAATGAAAAATATCTCAATAACAATTTTACTATTTCTAATCTATTCTTTAATACTCGGTTAGGAATTTCATTTAAGTTAAACGAGGAAATAGATTTATATACAAGCTATGCAAACGTTACGAGAGAGCCTCGTTTAAAAAACTATTATGATGCGGCTGAATCGAGCGGTGGTGCTCTTCCTCAGTTTAAGTTTACTAATGGGGTTTTTGATTTTTCAGAACCATTAGTAAAACCTGAAACGATGTCAAGTCTCGAGCTTGGAATTAAATATAGTAAAGAAGATATTTCTACGACACTTAATAGTTACTATATGAGTTTTAGTAATGAGATTGTCAGTCAAGGACAGATAGATCGCTTCGGACAGCCGATTACAGGTAATATGGATAAAACCACACACTACGGTATTGAATTAGCCTTGAATTACAATCCTATTACATCTCTCCAATTTGATCTCTCTGCATCATTTAGTAAAAATTATATAAAAAGTGGAACTACATATATATATTATCTGCAAAACGATGAATATTTACAAACTGCAAAACTTAACCTAACTGATAATACAATTGCCGGATTTCCTGATAAAATCATAAATGCTTCACTCACATATAATTGGGAATATTTCACATTTAAGTATAGCTTGCGATATCAGGGAGAGATGTTTACTGATAATTATGGAGGTAACTTATCAAAATATATAAATCTATATCCTGCTATAACAGAGTATTCTGATAATAGAGTTGATCCATTTATTGTAAGCAATTTAGAAATTAATTCACGGATAGAATTACCCGGATTAATAGAAGAAGCAGAATTAATATTACAAATCAACAATTTATTTGATAAATTATATGCACCTTATGGTATTGGAAAAGAATATTTTCCTGCTGCCACAAGAAATTATTTATTAACACTTAGAGTCAACTTAAAATAAAATGAACTTAATAATTGGAAACGGAAAAACTCCTGTAAAAAAAGAAATTAATTATCTTGGGGAAATTGGATACGATACTATAATATGCGCAGATGGTGGTGCAAACTATACTTATAAAAATAAAATAATCCCTGATTTTATTATCGGGGATTTAGATTCCATTGATAAAAATGTTTATAAGTACTATAAAGATAAATCAAAGATAATTCATATTAAAAGACAGAATGATACAGATATTGAAAAGGTTATAAAGTTTCTTATATCAAAAAAAGAAAAGAAAGCATTACTAATTGGAGGAACAGGCGACAGGATTGATCATTCAATTTGTAATCTTAGTATTATTTGTAAATACTTTAATCAGATTGAAATTTCAATTTTACATGAGAATACTTTCTTAATTCCTATTAAGGGAATGCATACCTACAAATCATTTAAGGGGGAAATAGTTTCGTTATTTGGTTTTGATAAAAAGCTAAGAGTAACTACAAAAGGACTAAAATATAAGTTGAATAACGATTCGCTAGTGTTCGGTGTAAATGAAAGTTTGAGTAACATATCTACCGCTAATAATTTCACAATTAATGCAGAAAAAGGAATTGTGTTTGTAATTAGGAATTATGAAAAAATGAAAAAATATGATCTCCTTTTCTAGTTACGACATATTAATACTTTTAGCTTTTTTTCTAATCTTGATTGTTATAGGATTACTACCTTCAATAAAAGATAAAAACTCCAAAGGAGAATTTTTATTAGCAGGCAGGAAAATGGGATTAACGTTATTCGTAATGACTAATGTTTCCACGTGGTATGGTGGTATCCTTGGAATAGGGGAGTTTACTTATAATTATGGATTAATAAGTTGGACAACTCAAGGATTGCCTTATTACTTTTTTGCTATATTATTTGCTTTCTTTCTTGCAAAAAAAGTAAGAAAATCAAACCTGCATACAATACCTGAAAAAATAAAACAAATTTATGGTGTAAAAGCAGGGATCATTTCAGCTGTTTTTATTTTCTTTTTAGCTTCTCCTGCACCTTATCTATTAATGTCGGCAAATATTTTTGAAATAATATTCGGACTTAATAAATATTATGCAGTTTTAATCAGTGCTGTAGTAGCCGTTTTATTTGTAATTAAAGGAGGATACAAATCCGATCTTTATACGGATGTTTTTCAATTCTTTGTGATGTTTGTAGGATTTATTGCGATAGTATACTTCTCGTATCAAAAATTTTCAGGTGTAGAATATTTAGTTCAGAAACTTCCTCCAAATCACTTAAATCCCACAGGAGGATTTTCAATCTATTACTTAATTACATGGTTTATCATTGCTTTTTGGACTTTTGCAGATCCGGGATTTCACCAAAGATGTTATTCTGTAAAAAATGAGAAGATTGCTTTTAAAGGAATTTTAATTTCTGTTGTCTTTTGGATTATTTTTGATTTTCTTACCACTTCTACGGGTCTTTATTCAAAAGCATATTTTGGTGATTCGATAGAAGCAGTATTATCTTTTCCTTTATATGCAAACGCGATTTTAAGTTCGGGATGGAAGGGATTATTTTTCGCAGGACTATTTGCTACAATATTTTCTACCTTGAATAGTTTTTTATTTATTAGTTCCTCTACACTAATTAATGACATCGCCCCACATTTGAAACAACTAAAGGCATATAAAAAATCCTTCGTTACAAAAACACGTTACACAATAATATTAACTGCAATATTATCAGTAGTGATAGTATTATTCTCTGAATCTGTTGTTCAGCTTTGGTATATTTTAGGAAGTCTATTCATTCCCGGTCTCATATTTTTAATAATTGCCGCTTATTATCCGAAGTTAAAAATATCGACACGACTTTCAGAATTGCAATTGATTATTGGATTTGGTGTGAGTCTATTAGTCTTTACACTAAAAACATTAGGAGTAAAGTTCTTGAGTGAAGTAGAGCCACTTTTAATTGGATTAGTAGCTGTGGCTCTTATTCAAATATTTGGACATTATAAAAAAACTAAAGAACTAGCTTAATAAAGTTTCGTTTACCGACTTTGAGTATCATTTCTTTTTCAAGGCGTAACTGAAACTTCACATCTGTAATTTTTTCGCTATCTAAAGAGACACCACCTTGAGTAAGAAGTCTACGAGCTTCGCTTTTTGTAGGGGCAAATCCCACTGATACAATTAAATCCAAGATATCATAATCAATAGCTTTCTTTAATTGGTATGAAGCAATATCATCAGGAATACCTTTTTTAATAAAAATTCTATCGAATTCTTCTTGTGCATTATTTGCAGCATCGAGATTATGATACATTTCAACTAATTTTTTAGCTAAACTTCTTTTTATATCACGTGGATTCTTTTCTGGATTAGTTAATTCATCTTTAATTTTATTTAAATCATCTTTGCAAATATCTGTAAGTAATTCGAAATAAGTATAAATTAGATTATCAGGTATAGATAGAGTTTTACCGAATATATCTTTTGGTGATTCATCAATACCAATATAGTTGTCCATTGACTTACTCATTTTTTCAACACCATCGGTGCCGACTAAAAGAGGCATTGTAAGAATTACTTGCGGATCAACACCAAATTCACGTTGAATATCTCGACCAACTAATAGATTAAATTTCTGATCAGTTCCACCTAATTCTACATCACTTTTAATAGCAACTGAATCCATCGCTTGTGCTAATGGATATAGAAATTCATGAAGACTTATTGGTACACCTGACTTATATCTCTTAGTAAAATCATCTCTTTCAAGCATTCTAGCAACCGTATATTTTGAAGAAAGCTTAATTACATCCTCAAAATTCATTGTACTAAGCCATTCAGAGTTGTGAACTATATTAGTTTTTTCTGGATGCAGAATTTTAGAAGCTTGCTCAAAATATGATATTCCATTTTGTTTCGCTTCTTCAAAAGTAAGTGGAGGGCGAGCAGAGTTACGCCCTGATGGATCGCCAATCATACCTGTAAAATCACCGATTATAAGAATTGCTTGATGACCTAATTCTTGAAATTGTGCAAGTTTACGAAGCACAACAGAATGACCAAGATGAAGATCAGGTCTAGTAGGATCGCATCCAAGTTTTATATTTAACGGTTTATTTTCTTTATATGATTTTTCTAATTTTTTAATCAATTCTTCTTCAGGGATAATTTCAAAAGCACCCCTTTTAATAACATCCATTTGCTCATTAATCGGCGGGAATAAATTTTTCACTATTACAAAAACTCCTTATCTTTTTAATTTTCTGGCAATTTCTCTTTTAATTTCACGTGTGGCAATATCTTCACGTTTATCGTAACTTTTTTTACCGAACGCAATACCGAGTTCTATTTTTACTTTTTGTCCTTTGAAATACAATCGCAGTGGAATTAAAGTTGCTCCCTTATCATTTGTAGCACGAGAAATCTTTTTTATTTCACTTTTATTTAATAATAATCTTCTTTCTCTAACCGGGTCATGATTATTCATGCTCCCTTGATCAAAAGTGCTAATATTGCAATTAAGTAAAATAACTTCACCACCGCGAATGGTGGCATAGCTATCGGTAAGATTTGCTTTATTTTGCCGGCATGATTTAACCTCCGTGCCTACCAATGAAATTCCTGCTTCATAGGTTTGCTTTATAAAGTAATCGTGTGTAGCTTTTCTATTGACGGTTATATTTTTTTCTTCTATTAACGGCATAATCTTATTAAATTAAATATTAAACTTATTTTATATATTATAAAATTTCAAAAAACCTAAATGTGAAAATAAAATTAAATGGCAGAAAAACATTTTTTAGAACAGATCAAATATACGAAAGAATTTATTATACCTTATTTAAAAGCTCATATTTCTCCATTAAGAAATATGAATGTGTTAGAGATTGGTTGCGCCGAAGCGGGATTGCTTTCAGTCTTTAGTGAATTAGAATGCAAAACCACGGGTATTGAATTAAGTCCGCATCGTGCTCAGTTTGCAAGGGAGAAGAATATAAATTCCAAAATCGTCGAAGGGGATATTACAAGCGATGAAATCGTTCCTCTAATTAATGATAAATTTGATCTTATAATTATGAGAGAAGTTATTGAGCATCTTCATAAAAAGGAAGATGCTTTTAGAAATATTAATAACCTATTAAATAAAGACGGTTATTTATTTATATCATTTCCGCCACGTTATTCGCCATTTGCTGGACATCAGCAGATTGGCAGAACAAAACTTAGCAAGATTCCTTATCTTCATCTACTCCCAAGAAATGTACTAAATTCATTATCAAAAAAAATGAATGAAAGAGAAGATTTTGTTGATGAGATAAAATTAAACTTTGAAACAGGAATGGTGATAAGTCGATTTGAAAAAATAATCAGTACATACAATTTTAAAATTGTTAAAAAAGATTTATATTTCTTTAGACCTATCTATTCGCAGAGATATGGATTACCAATTGTAAAAGTTCCGGCAATTCCTTTAATTAAAGAATCAATTTCTTTTGGTTACGAAATATTATTAAAAAAATCATAAAACAAGGTGATTTATGTTAGACATTCAAAAAAAGCTTACCAATCCATTCTATGCTTTATTAAGTTTGCCGGCTACCGCGATGGGTTTTGCTCTATCAATTCAAATTGCAGCTCTTAGCTGGATTCTAAATACTAAATATAATTTAGATATTCACGAGATCGGAATTGTATGGGCTGCTGGTCCGCTTGCCGGTATTTTTGGGCAAGTAATTGTAGGTATGATTAGTGATAAAGTTTGGTTCTGGGGAGGAAGGCGAAGACCCTTTATACTTATAGGCGGTCCGCTTGCAGCATTAATGCTCATCGCGCTACCTAATATTGATAAGATAGCTTCGTTCTTCGGTATTGCTTCTATAATGGGTGTGGCTATTGCAATCGCATTAACACTTGATCTTGCAATTAACATAAGTTTTAATCCAACACGATCGATAATTGCTGACGTGACTCCGAAAGGGACTCCTCGAACTAAAGGTTATACCTGGATGCAAACAATATCAGGACTCTTTGGAGTTCTTGCTTATGTTGTGGGTGCTTATTGGGGAAATTATTTCTTAATCTATTCAGGAGCGATAATAGTATTGGCATTCTCTATAATACCTATGTTTTTTATTAAAGAGAATAAGAATCTAGAGATCGAACTAGAAGATACAAAGATAGAAACGAGAGATAAAAAGACTGAATGGGGAGAATTAATTAAATTATATGTAGCACATGGATTTTCCTGGATTGGTATTCAGACAATGTTTGTCTATATAATTGCATTCATTCAGCAGAATATATTAGCAAAAGGGATTTCAAATGATGAGATATCTTTTCAATCAGGTCAAATAATTGCAATTGCATTTGCTGTATTAAATACAGTTGGATTTATATTACCTGCGTTAGTATTAGAGCCGATCGCCGAAAAATTAGGAAGAATTAGAACTCATACATTGGCAGTGGCAATAATGGCAATTGGATATTTCTTGATTTTATTCTTTGCAACTACTCCATTTTTATTATTTTTATTTATGGCGATTGTAGGTATAGGGTGGGCTGCTGTAGTTAGTCTTCCATTTGCAATTATGTCGGAAAAGGTTGACCAAAGTAGAATGGGTTTCTTTATGGGTATTTTCAATCTCTCTGTTGTAATACCTCAGTTAATTGTAAGTTTAGTAATAGGTTATTTTATCAAAGAAGCTGTTAATAGCGATATAATTTTCTGGATTAGTGCTATATCATTAACCTTATCAGCTGTATCTTGGCTTTTTGTTAAAGAAAGTGGTAAATAGTAATAATTGAATAAATGGGATAGTAGAATGAAATTAAAAATATTTTTATTTCTTTTTTTATTTGGGATCGTAGCGAATGGGCAATCTTTATCATTAATTGATTCAGATAGAATTACAGGTGAAATTGAAAAGAGCGATAAATATTTGGATGAATTCGGCTTATATGATGGATTCCTTTTCCCATTACTTAGAGGAGAGATTGGATATTTTACTGTATCGAGCAATCAATTAAAACCAAATTTAGTTTTAATCGATCCTGAGGGTAAAGTATATATTAAGACGATTAATAATGATATGTCATTCGCCACTATTAATTTTGAATCAGGAATCACTGGTGAGTGGGTATTATATGTTTTAACTGACAAAAATAGCTTAGGAGAATATGAACTGAACTATGGAATAGCTGATGCTCGTAACCTTAATATTGCTAGCAAAAATGATTGCGACCAATTGGTTGGACTCGTAGCTCATGCCAATAATTATTTTTTATTATTTGATTATGCACTGACACCGGCAGAATTGAAAAGAAATAATATTTCATTCGATTCTTCAAATTTAGAAGTAGTTAAAAAGTATAATAACCTTTCAACTGAAAAAGGTAATAATCTTTTTGTAAAAATGAAGGATGATATAATAAATTGTTTTTTACGAAATGAAAAAGATTTTAAGATAGTAGAAGAGAAAACTGACTTTATCAGCTCAAAATCTGATAAAGTCATAATCTCTTTAAATAAAATCGAGAAGTCAAATAAGACATTTGAAATAACATTAAAAGTAAAATTAATTAATTAATTAGTTATTATCTTCCACAAAAAGAACCATTACGCCCGATAAAAGCATAGCTAATCCGCCGATTAAGAGTGCATATATAGCTTCATTTGCGAAAACATTTTTAACAATTAATCCGAGTATAGCAGCAGCGGTTATTTGTGGAATAACAATAAAGAAATTAAATATTCCCATATAAACGCCCATCTTTTCTTTTGGTAACGAACCTGCAAGAATTGCATAAGGCATAGCGAGAATTGATGCCCAAGCTAGTCCAATTCCTAATTCAGAAACAATTAGTAGATTGGGATCTTTTATAAAATAGAAAGAGATTAAGCTTATTGCCCCAACTGTAAGACTAATAAAATGGACAAATTTACGGCTGCTATATTTAGCGATTAAAGGTAAAGCAAAAGCAGTTATTGCGGCAAATCCATTATAAACGGCGAATAAAATTCCAACCCAATTTGCACCTTCATTATATGAAAAGGAAGAGGTATCAGTAGCACCAAAAATATGATGAGTAACAGCAGGAGTAGTATAAATCCACATAGCAAAAAGTGCGAACCATGAGAAGAACTGAACAAATGCTAATTGAATCATTGTTTTTGGCATACCAATAAAATCACTATAAATTGATTTGAACCCAAAAATAAAGCCGGTAGATTTTTTCTTATCCAATTCAAATTTTTCTAAATCATCTGGCGGATATTCTTTAGTATTGAAAACAGTCCATAGAACAGCAGATATATAAGCGAAAGCACCAACATAAAAAGAATAGATAACTGAATCGGGGATATGACCCGGTGATGCAGTATTATCGATACCGAGCAAATTAGTGAATAGATAAGGGAGTGCGGAAGCAATTACAGCTCCTAATCCAATAAAGAAACTTTGAACTGCAAATCCTATTGTGCGTTGCTCCGAGGGAAGTAAATCAGCTACTAAAGCTCTAAATGGTTCCATAGAAATATTAATTGAAGCATCCATAATCCAAAGCATACCTGCTGCTATCCAGAGTACAGGTGAATGAGGCATTACTAATAAAGCTAAAGAAGCTAAAATAGCACCAACTAAAAAGAATGGTCTTCTTCTGCCTAATTTTCCCCATGTTCTATCGCTCATATAGCCAATTATAGGCTGAATTAATAATCCTGTTGTTGGAGCTGCAATCCACAATATTGGGATTTCATCTATACTCGCCCCTAATGTTTCAAAGATTCTACTTACATTCGCATTTTGCAGGGCGAAGCCAAATTGGATACCAAGGAATCCAAAACTCATATTCCATATTTGCCAAAAACTTAATTTCTTTTTATCCATAATTAATTCCTTAATCAAAAAATACAACGTCATTAAATTATCAAAAAAAATGTTATATTTTTAATTATATTAATGAAATTCATTTCTAAATAATAAACATGAATAATAATAAGAAAAACATTTCTAATAGAAAATCAGAGCACGTTCGATTGTGTCTCACTGATACTGTTTCATACTCTAAATCAAATGGTTTTGATTATTATGATTTTATTCATTTTGCTGCAACTGAAATAGATATCAATAAAATATCTCTCACTCAAAAGTTATTTAATAAAAAAATAGATTACCCATTTTTTATTTCTTGCATGACCGGTGGATATAAAGGATCACTAAAGATTAATTCAGAACTTGCTAAGTTGGCATCCATTTTAAATATTCCGGTGGGAGTAGGAAGTCAAAGACAGGTATTAGAGAATGATTCGCTTCTTGAAACATATAAAGTAATAAGGAAAAATAATAATGATGGGCTTGTGTTTGGTAATATCGGAGTTCCACAAATAGTAAAATCTAAGAATCCGATTCAAGTTATAGAAAAGCTTATTGATATTATTGAAGCTGATGCTATGGTAATTCATGTGAATCCTTTGCAAGAATTATTTCAGGCAGAGGGTGAACTTGATTTTAATGGTTTTTTAGAAAAACTTACGAAAATAACAAAAAAAATAAAAACGCCAATAATTATTAAAGAAGTGGGATCTGGAATTAATTACGAATCAGCTAAATTATTTCTTGATTGTGGAGCTTCCGGAATTGATGTAGCAGGGTCAGGTGGTACAAGTTGGTCAAAGGTGGAGATTTTGAGAAATAAAAATAATGAGCACGACTTTTGGGGTGAATGGGGTTTAAGAACTTCCTATTGCGTGAGAACAGTTGCCGCTCTTAAAAAAGATTATAAATTTGCTCTATTTGCTTCAGGCGGAATAAATAACAGTCTCGATTTTGCAAAATCAATTGCTTTAGGTGCTGATCTAAGTGGTTCGGCTCGGCTTTTATTAAAAAATATTGTAGAAAATGGAATTGATGAGACAAAAAATATGTTATTAGAATGGATAAATGACCTAAAGAAACTTATGTTTTTAACAGGTTCAAATAATTTGATAGAATTTAGAAATAGTAAAATATTAAAAGCAGAGGAATTATTTTGAAAAGCACTAGAAATATTCAAGAAATAAAAATTGAGAAAATAACAAAAAGTGTAAATGCTAAATTAGACAACCTATTCACGAAAAAGAAATTGAAATCTTTATATGATCCTTGTGCGTATATATTAAAAGATGGTGGGAAAAGACTTAGACCTTTATTAGTATTATTTTCCGCTGAATCTGTGAATTACAATATTAATAATGCTTATAATGCAGCCTTAGCAGTTGAGTTATTACATAATTTCACTCTTGCTCATGACGACATCATGGATAATGCAGATAAAAGAAGAGGTGTTTCGACTGTTCATGTAAAATATGATACAAATACGGCTATTCTCGCCGGCGATAATTTAATATCTTATTCATACCATTTACTATTAAAAGACTGTTCAGATAAAAATTGCAGAGCAATACTAGATTCATTTACTACAGGAATCATTGAGGTATGCGAAGGGCAAAGTCTTGATAAAGAATTTGAAGTTAGAAAAGATGTAACCATTGATGAATACAGTGAAATGATATTTAAGAAAACTGCTGCTATGATAGAAATGAGCTGTAAAGTCGGAGGACAATTAAATAATGCATCACCAAATTACATTAAGGCACTTTCAAATTATGGTAAGAATTTAGGTTTAGCATTTCAATTACAAGATGATTTATTGGATATTATTGGTGATGAAAAATCATTTGGTAAAAATATAGGCGGAGATGTAAGAGAAGGGAAGAGAACATTTTTATTGCTTCGAGCATATCAATTAGCTAATAAAAATGAGAAGATATTATTAAACAAAGTATTTAATCGAAAGATTGATACTGCAGAAGGGATTGAAAAAGTAAGAAACTTGTTTGAAAAATTAGGTGTAATAAATGAGGCAAAAAACAAAATCAATAACTATACATTAATAGCACAGAAACACTTAAATAAACTACCAAATAAAAAAGGTGTGGAAACACTATTTTGGTTATCCGAATACTTAATTAATAGAAAAAAATAATGATCGAGAAAAAAGTAAAAATTATAAATAATGCGGGTCTACATACACGTCCTGCTGCGACAATTGTTAAATTAGCCGGGAAATATAAATCAGAATTTTTTATTTATAAAGATGGATTTAATATTAACGGAAAAAGTATCATAGGCGTTATGACAATTGCTGCTGCAAAAGGATCAGAATTGATATTAACTTTTGACGGTCCGGATGAAGAAGAAGCATCTAAAGAACTATTAGATTATTTTCAAAGAGGGTTCGATGAGCTCTAAAATCAATACACTATTAAAAGGAATTGCCGCCGCTTCAGGTATAACTATCGGTAATGCCTTTATCTTCTCAAAAGAGAAAGAAGAAATTAGTCATGAGAGCATTGATAATGTAACTGAAGCTATCAAACATCTTGAAGATGCTTTAGCACTTTCGAAAAAAGAATTGAAAAAAGTATTTAGTTTGGCTATAGATAAATTAGGTGAGAAACGTGCTTCCATTTTCGAAGCACAAATGATGATTCTAGACGATCCGGTTTTAATTGACAATCTTAAAGGTAGGATTAGAAGGGAAAAGAAACTACCTGAATACATTGTCGATGATGAGATTTCAAAATATATTCACTTGATGAATGAAGCTCATGAAATGTATATGAAAGAACGTTCATTAGATATCGAGGATATAAAAAATAGAATTATTAGAAATCTAAAAAAGAAGAAATGGAAATCGAAAATATCCTCAGACGTAATAGTTGTTACAACAACAATCTCACCTTCAGATACGGTTTTATTTACTCAAGCTAATGTAAAAGGGTATGTAACAGATTTTGGTGGTCTGACTTCGCATGCAGCGATAGTAGCACGCTCATTGAATATCCCAGCAGTTCTCGGTGTTAATGAAGCAACCTCTATTATCAAGGATGGAGATGTTTTAATTGTTGATGGATTCCATGGTGAAGTGATTATTAATCCTGACGAAGAGAGAATTCTCATTTATAAAAATAAAATTAATGAACTAAATCTATATGACGAAAAGTTATTCAAACTAAGAAATAAACCGGCCGAAACGATTGAGGGTAAAGAAATATGTTTGAGAGCAAATCTTGATTTAACAAAAGAGATGGATCTGATTTTTAGAAATAATCCTAAAGGAATTGGATTAGTAAGAACAGAGCAAATATTTGAAGAATATGAAGCATTCCCTGATGAAGATGAACAATTTGAAGTCTATAATTCAATTGCACAGAAAATATACCCGGAAAATGTTACAATTCGTGCTTTTGATATAGGAGGTGATAAAGTTTTACCCGTTGACCTTCATGAATCGAATCCATTTTTAGGCTGGAGAGGAATTAGGCTTTTATTAGATAATAAAAACTTATTTAAATCACAAATTAGGGCAGTCCTTAGAGCAAGTCAAAATAAAAATATTAAACTTATGATTCCTATGGTTACTTCGATTGAGGAAGTATTTGAAACAAAGGAATTAATTGATCAATGCAAAAAGGAACTTAAGAAAGAGAAGAAAAGTTTTGATAATGATATGCACTTTGGAATTATGATCGAGATACCTTCGGCGGCAGTTCTTACGGCAACTTTTGCTAGAGAGGTTGATTTTATTAGCATCGGTACAAATGATCTAATCCAATATTTATTAGCCGTAGATAGAGGGAATGAAATTGTTTCTAAACTTTATCAAGAATTTCATCCGGCTGTTATCCGTACACTATCACATATTATTAAAGAGGGTAAAGCTAATGACTGTAAAGTCAGTTTATGTGGAGAGATGGGGGGGGATCCACTTGCTTTGCCTCTATTAATTGGGTTAGGATTAGAAATTCTAAGTGTCTCTCCTTCAATAGTACCTTTAGTCAAAAGCATTATAAGAAAACTAAAATATAAAGATACTCTTTTGCTTGCTGATAAGTGCCTTACTTATTCAACGGAGAAAGAGATAATTAATGAACTAAACTTATTTTACAATAGCATTATAGATAATTAATGCTTTTTAGAGGATATCATGACAACAAAAGAAATGGTTTCAAAATTTGATGTTCACAATCAATTTGATGTATTAGTTAAAACTTATGAACAAATTGAATATGTTATGAATAACGACTTCGAGCTAAATGAGATTGATACAGCTCAGGTTAAAAATATAATAGTCTCCGGGTTGGGTGGTTCTGCAATTGCGGCTGATTTTGTAAAAGATATAATGGTCAACGAACTATCTATACCAATTGCGGTAAATAGAACATATACGATACCCGCATACGTTAATGTGAATACTTTGTTTATTGCTTCTTCATATTCCGGCAATACAGAAGAAACGTTAAATGCCGCATCAGAAGCACTTACAAAAGGTGCTAAAATAATCTGTATAACAACGGGTGGAAAACTTGCCGAGTTTGCTTCTAAAAACAATTTAAATGTTATTTATCTAAAAAAAGGGTATCAGCCACGATACGCTTTTGGGGTAAATTTTTTTACATTGCTTAATATTATTAATAAACTAAATTTGTCAACAGTTTATTCTAAGAATGTTGAATTGGCTGCGAAACTTATAAAAGAGTTAGGAGTTAAGTATTCAGAAGAAGATAATTATCCTTTGGCAATTGCAGAAAAAGTTGCCGGACACATTCCGATTATCTATTCAGTAAGTGATAACACTTCTTCTTTAGGAATGAGATTTAAAAGCCAATTCAATGAAAATGCTAAACTCCATTCATTTCAACATTATTTTCCTGAAATGAATCATAATGAAATTATTGGTTGGGAAACATATAATACTAAACAGCTTAATGCGATTGTTATTTTCTTAAAAGATATAACATATCACGAACAAATAAAAAAACGTTTTACAATAGTAAAAGAATTATTAGAAAAAGCGGGTACAGAAGTAATTGAAATTCAGAGTAATCAAGAATCATATTTTCTTAGACTTATTGAATTAGTTTATTTAACTGATTGGATTACTTACTATACAGCGATAGTTAGAGGATCGGATCCATCAGAAATTGATTTTATTAACTACTTAAAGGATCACTTGTGAAAAAAGGCATTTTATTAAAAACTATAATAATATTACTTACTCTAGTTTTTTCTATAAATGCACAGTTTTATTTCTTTGGGCGTAATAAAATTCAATACGATGACTTTAATTGGAAAGTCATTAAGACCGAACATTTTGATATTTATCATTATGAAGAATTTTCTGAATTAGCAGAAATTGGGGCTAAGTTTGCAGAGGATGCTTATGATGATTTAAAAATAAAATTCAATCATGTTCCGGTAATCAGAATACCATTAATATTTTATAATACACACCTCCATTTTCAACAGACTAACACTACTCCGGGTTTTATCCCAGAGGGTGTTGGTGGATTTTTTGAATTTATGAAAGGAAGAGTTGTTATACCTTTCTTAGGTTCAATCCCCGGCTTTCAGAATGTAATTAAGCATGAACTTGTACATGTATTCATGACGAATAAAATTTATAATATACTTTCAGACCATCGAGTTGCAACAAATAAATTCCCGCCACTATGGTTCATCGAAGGATTGGCTGAATATTGGTCAAGTGGTTGGGATACTCAATCTGAAATGGTTATAAGAGATGCGATACTAAATGGCTATTTCGTTCCTTATAATGAATTAGATAGAATTAACGGCACATATTTAATGTATAAAGAGGGGGAAGTATTTCTTCAATTTATCTCAAAAGAATATGGCGAAGATAAAATTCTAAAGCTAATGGAAAATCTTTGGAAATTTCCGAAGTTTGATCAAATTATTGAGTTCACACTTAATGAAGATATTAGCATAGTCGGCAAAAAATGGGAATTTGATTTAAAGAAAAAATATTACCCATTATATGAGACAAAAGTACCCCATTTAGTTAAATCAAAGAAACTTACTGAAAAGGGATTTACATTTTCTCCAAATATTTTTGTGCACGATAATAAGAAGTATATTATTTATATAGGGAATTATAATGGTTACACCTCCTTATATAAGCTCAAAATAAATGATGACTCCAAAAATATAGAAGAGCCCGAATTACTAATAAAAGGAGAAATAGATTCTCGATTTGAATCATTCCATGCTATGGATAACTCATTAGATGTATCCAAAAATGGTATTGCTGCATTTATTACAAAAAGCGGAAAGACTGATGTAATCCATATTTATTCTTTAATAGAAAATAAAATTATAGATAAACTTAGTTTTGATAAATTAGTAACAATAACATCCCCTTCAATTTCGGAAGACGCTTCCAAAATCACTTTTTCAGCAATTGATAGAACAGGTTACCCTGATATTTATATATATGATATTAATAGTCATATTTTAGAAAGAATTACAAATGATATTTATGAAGATACTGATCCAATATTCAGAAACGATGGAAATGGTTTAATATTTTGTTCAGATAGAACAGCGGGGAAGTTTAATGGAAAAATGAATTTGTTTGAATTTAATTCTGCTAATAATGCAATTAATTATCTAACCAATATTGATGCGAATATTTCGACTCCGCACTATTCACCTTCAGGAGGGCTTTATTTTACTTCCGATTATAATGACATTTATAATATTTGGAAGCTTGAGGGGGATAAACTTATAAAGAAAACGAATTTTATTACATCGGTTTATGACTTTGGTTTTATCGATTCAACAAAGATTGTTACTGCCGCTTTTGAATCATTCACATTTCATTTATATGAAACAGATTTATATAAAAGACAAGACGAAGAGATTGAATCGATTCAACATGTCAGTAATAATGAAAGATGGTATCCAAGAAAATTAAATTTAGAATCTCGATATGAAAGAATCAATTACAAAAATGATTATTCATTGGATTATGCAGTAAGTCAAATTATTACTGATCCGGTTTATGGTACACGCGGTGGGGCACTATTTACACTAAGTGATCTACTTGGCAATGATAAATACTTATTTTACTTATACAACACGGCAGAAGTTCAAAGCGATATCCTCAAGAGTTTTAATTTATCTCTCTCGAAAATAAATCTTAAAGGAAGAACAAATTATGCTTTCGGTGTTTTCAATTATTCCGGAAGAAGATATGATATAAGAGAATCTGATAGTTATTATTATGAAAAGGTTTATGGTGGATTTTTTGATTTAATTTTCCCGATATCAGTATTTAGTAGAGTTGAAATGAGTAATAGTATAGCCAATTCAGATAAAGATTTAATTGGTGATATTATTACACGAAAATCGTTATTAGTTTCTAATTCAGTTTCTTATGTCCATGATAATACGCTTTGGGGTCCTACCGGACCGATGGATGGAAATAGATATCGAGTATTGCTCGGTTATACATCTGATGTAAGATACAGTAACGTTAATTTCTATTCTTTTATAGCTGACTATCGACATTATCTTAGATTAGATACGCGTACAGCATTAGCTCTAAGAGGATCTGTTTATATAAATCATGGTAAAGAAGCCAGAAGATACTTTGCAGGTGGAAGCTGGGATTTAAGGGGTTGGCCTCGTTTCAAAATAAGAGGTGAAAAGCTTTGGCTTTCTTCGTTGGAATATCGATTTCCATTAATCGATCAATTTTTAATTAAATTTCCATTTCTTGGCATTGGGTTCTTTAATATTCGTGGGGCTTTATACATGGATGCCGGTGGTGCTTGGGATAAAGAATATAAAGAAACTATTGGAAGTATCGGTACAGGAATAAGAATTAATTTCCTAAATTCAATAGTATTTCGATATGATATTGGTAAAAAGATTGAAAATAATTTTAATAGCTTCCAACCGGGTCTATTTTATCAATTCTTTTTCGGAGTTGATTTCTGATGAAAAAAAATATTTTATTTTTGTTAATAGTATTATTCGCCGGCTGCACTAAGCCATTGATATTAAAGAGAATATCTTTTGATGAAACTCTAGCAGAAAAAAATAGAAATTATAGTAATAATTATTATATCAATTATGCTTTAGGGGATTCTTTTATTTATAAAAATGAAATTTCTATAAAAGGCAATCTTGATATAAGTCCATTTTTCTTTTTTGATTCATATCTATTTGTGGGTGACTTAGCTGGAAAGTTCTACATAATTGAACTGGAAGAAAACAAAATCATTGGTGAAAATAAATTTAACGGTTCAATCAATGTACCTCCAATTTTAAGTAATTATCGTCTATTTATTCCATTAAATAATTATGACGAAAATTATGCTACTTTGTATTTCTATGATATACTGAATAATAAGGTATTAAGCCAAACGAATATTGATGGTAAAATCGATTACAAGATAATAAAGTATAAAGAAAATATCATTGTTATCAATAATAGAGGCGAATTATACAAATTAAATCTTGCCGGTACTTTAGAATCGAAGCATAAGCTTTTATCTGAATTAAAAAGTGAGCCAATTCTTATAAATGAAAAGATTTATTATATCGGGAATAAAGGGGAGCTATTTTCTTTTTCACTTTTAGAAAACAAAGCAAAAATTGAATTGGAAAATATGAATATGGATAAATTACTATCTTACAATGAAGAAATAGTTGTTAGCAATAATAACTCATATAGTATAATAAAAGAAGAAGATATTTCTCATTCAAAATTATCGAATATCTCATTAAGTAAAATGCAAAGCGGAGTAACAGATAGTAATGATTTATTTTTTATAGATTATGACGGAAATGTTATCTGTATAAATAAAAACAATAGAAATCTAAAGTGGGAATCTAATTTGGGTGGATTTACTAATATACCGCTTGTTTTGACGAAAGATTATTTATTGGTAACAAATAGCATCGGGGAGATAATTTTTGTTAATAAGGACTCTGGACAAGTATATTCCCGAATTAAAGTAGAAGAGAGAATAAAAACAATGCCGCAGATTTATGAAAACAGAATTTATTTTGGAGTAGCAAAAGGATTAATAAAAGTATATGAAAAAGCCAATAATAAATAGTCTAATATTACTTTTTAGTTTTACATTCTCGGTATCGGGGATGAAACCAGATTCAACAAGTAGCCATTCGAATGATAAGTCAATCGATACAACAGGGGTTTATCTAACAACTACTGAATGGGGTAAATCAGTTCCCGAAAACCAATCAATTAAATTCCCTTATGAAAATAATGATAAATTCTTTAATTCAACTCTATCAAAAATACTTGTTGGCAGTGCTGTTGTCTTAGGAGGAGTATCTGCATATTTTAAATTAAAGGCGGATAAGGAATTTGAGAATCATTCAAATAACAATAACTACGAAAGCAATTATAACACTTATGATACGATTAGTGGAGTTTCACTTGGATTACTCCAAGTGAATATCGGGATATTGATCTATTATTTCTTGTCAGATTAATTAATGAGCATCTAACCAGTTATCTCCCGTGCCCATTTCGACAAGGACAGGTACATTTAATTTAAGTGCATCTTCCATTAATCTTTTAACAATTTCTTTTACTTCCACTAATTCGGATTTTTCTACATCGAATAACAATTCATCGTGTACCTGAAGTAGCATCTTAGATTTTAGTTCACGTTTATTAAACTCTTTAAAAATATTAATCATAGCTAACTTAATCATATCGGCTGCTGTGCCTTGAATAGGCATATTAATTGCGACTCTTTCTTCAAATTGTCGGATAAGACTATTATTGCTGTTTATATTTTTTAGGTATCTTCTTCTTCCAAGAATAGTTTCCGCATAACCTAACTTTTTAGCACTAACTTTAGAAGATTCCATAAATTCTTTTACTTTAGAGAAGTTCTTAAAATAGGTGTCGATAATTTCCTTAGCGTGATTTTGTGGGATACCAAGACGAGTTTTTAATCCAAAAACACCAATACCATAAAGAATACCGAAATTAACTTCTTTAGCTTTTCTTCTCATATCGGAATCCACTTCATCTTCCGATACATTAAAAACTAATGCAGCCGTTCTTCTATGTATATCCTCTTTCTCGGCAAACGCGGTAGTTAAATTATGGTCGCCGCATATACTTGCCATTATGCGCAATTCTATTTGACTATAATCAGCACTTAGCAGAATATGATTTTCATCTTTAGCTACAAAAGCTTTCCTGATTTCTTTACCCATGTCGGTTCTTATTGGTATATTCTGGATATTTGGATCTGTACTTGAAAGACGACCGGTAGATGCCCCAGTCTGGTTGAAAGTAGTATGAATCCTTTGTGTTTTCTCATTTATTAAATTAGGGAGAGAATCAGTATATGTAGATTTTAATTTAGCAACTGTTCTATATTCCATAAGGTAATCAATTATCTCATGTGAACCTTTAAGTGATTCAAGAGATCTTGCATCGGTAGAGAATCCTGTTTTTGTTTTCTTAGTTTTGGGTAAGTTCAATTTATCAAATAAGATTGTCTGAAGTTGTTGCGTGGAATTAATATTAAATGTTTCTCCTGATATCTCAAATATTTTTTCAGAACAGCGGTCTATATCATTCTGTAATAGTTCGCTAGTTGCATTTAATGTAGGAATGTCGATTTTAACCCCAGTTCTTTCCATATCCTCTAATACTTCTACTAAAGGGAATTCAATATCAAAAGCAACTTTCTCCATTCCGTCAGCCTTTAATTTCCTACTTAAAACATTATATAATTTAAAAGTTACATCCGCATCTTCACATGCATAGTCACTTAGTAAATTTAGATCAGCTGAATAAATACCTTCTCCTTTATTCCCTTTGCCAACAACTTCGACGAATGTTATTGGCTTGTAGTTTAAATATTTCTCTGAAAGATCGTCCATGCCATGTTTCTCATCTGGATCAATAACATAACTAGCGAGCATAGTATCAAAGAAGAAATTCTTTACTTCTATTCCAAGCGTTCGCATTATACCAATATCATATTTCCCATTTTGGCAAACCTTTTTAATATTTATATTTGCAAAAAGGGGAGAGAAAATTTTTATAAAGTCATCTAATTCTAACCTATCCGAAAGATCGGAGGCAAAAAGGTCTCCTCTTTGAACAAACGGATTTACGGCAACGAAATATGCTTCGTTTTCTTTTACTGCAAATGAACAACCAATTAAGTTTGCTTTAAGTGTATCCAAAGAATCTGTTTCTGTATCAAAAACCATTAATTCTGATTCGCTTAATAGCTTTGCTAATTTTTTTGCCTCAACTCCATCTTTTATCAAGTGGTATTTTACTGCACCTTTTATGAATGATTCTTTTTCTATTGGCAAATCTGCTAGTTCAATTTCAATGTTTTTTGAAGAATCATTTTTAATAGTAAGTTCTTTGTACTTTATAAACAATGTTCTAAATTCAAGTTCATTCAGTTGTTTGAAAAAATCTTCATCAAACTCACAATTAAACTTCATATCTTCAAAAACATAATCAATAGGGACATTGATTTCGATAGTAGCTAATTGTTTAGATAGGAATGCAGATTCTTTATGAAGGATCAATTTATCTGCAAGAGACTTTTTCTCAAGTTCTTCGATATTGTTATAAAGGTTTTCGATAGTCTTATATTTATGAATTAATGGAAGGGCGGTTTTTGGACCGATGCCCGGAACTCCTGGTATATCATCACTTTGGTCGCCAACTAATGCAAGGAAATCAATCATATTTATTGGACTGAATCCTAGATCGGCAATAACTTTGTCAATTGTTATAATCTCATTTTCATCATCACTTTTGCCGGGTTTATAAATATTTACATACTCAGTAACTAATTGTATGTAATCTTTATCGGGTGTTACAGCAAATGAAATAAGTCCTTTTTCTTCTGATTTTTTTAAGACAGTTCCAATAATATCATCTGCTTCATAACCGGGTAGAATTAAAACAGGAATATTAGCTGCATTCAGAAGATTTTTAATTCGATGAATTTGCGGTATCATATCTTCTGGCATTTCTAAACGTGAAGATTTATATTTCCCGTATAACTCATGCCTAAAAGTTTTTTCTTTAGAATCGAATCCGACTGCAAGATAATCTGGTTTTGTATCAATAATGATTTTGTGTAATTGATTTAAGAACCCGAAAGTGGCGGAAGTAGGTTCTCCTTTTGAATTTGAAAGGGGACGCTGGATAAAAGCAAAGTATGCTTTGTATATTAAAGCCATTGCATCTAATAAGACTAATTTCTGCATTGTTATTCTTTATTTATTATTCTTATTTTAATAATACAAAAAAAAGCATATTTTTAATAATGTTGCAAATATAAATTGGTCTTTGCAAATAATTGCGGAATATTTAATAAAAAATAGTTATTTTTACCCAAACGGAAGAATTTGTTCATTATAATGGATTTCTTCTGAAATAATTGATACAATTTATCGGTCAAGCATACCGGATAAAAAAATGCAAGCAATTAAATTAGATTAAGATATCTAAAATTATTTATTGACTTTTTTTCACTAAATGGTTAATCTTAGTCCGATTATTTAGAATATTTTTTGCAAAATAGAAATTCAAAAAAAACAAACTATATCGGAGGTTATTCTTTATGCCAATTAACGCCATCACAGGATCAATATCCTTAGTTTTAGCACAAGCGCAAGACACCGGGATGTTAACATATTTACAAATGAAATTTGTTGAAGGTGGAGGGTTCATGTATCCTATCTTAGCATGTTTAGTGCTAGGATTAGCTTTTGCATTCGAACGTTTTTATACTATAACAAAAGCAAACATTAACGCAAAGAAGTTTTTAATTCAAGTAAAAGATGCTATCAATAAAGGTGGTATTGAAGAAGCTACAAAATTATGCCAGAATAGCAGTGGGTCAATTGCATCAGTATTTCATGCTGGCTTATTAAGAGCTAATGAAGGAATAGATGCAGTTGAAAAATCAATTTCAGCTTATGGTGCTATCGAAATGAGCATGTTAGAAAAAGGATTAATCTGGATTTCTACATTTATCATGATCGCACCTCTTTTAGGATTCAGCGGTACAGTACAAGGTATGATCGTAGCATTTGATTCTATTAAAGAAGCTGCACAGATTTCTCCAGGTGTTGTTGCCGGAGGTATTTCCGTTGCCTTATTAACTACATTATTTGGTCTTATAGTAGCAATGATTCTTCAGGTATGTTACAACTATTTTATTTCGAGAATTGATAAAATCGTTGCTGATATGGAAGAAGCATCTATCGAATTAATCGATACTTTATACGACTTTAATAAAACTAAAAAATAATTACACAAGAGATTAAACTATGGTTCAAATTAAGAAAAAGAAAAGGCCGGATCCTGAAATTCCTACGAGTTCAATGGCAGATATTTCTTTTTTGCTTTTGCTCTTCTTCCTTGTCTCTACAGTAATTGACGTTGATACAGGTATCGGTATGACATTACCGGAATATATTCCTGCAGATCAACAAACAACTGTACCGATCTCCAAAGAGAGATTAGCAGCTCTTTTAATAAATGAGAATGGTGATGTGTTATTGAATAATGAGGTAATTGCAATTCCTCAAATCTCAAAGACATTAAAACCAAGAATTGAAAGCAAAATAGAACTTCCTGCTAATAAGAAACTTATAATTTCAGTGAAGACTGATCGAAAAACAAATTACAACTTATACATTCAGGCTTTAGATCAGGTGAAACTTGCTTATTTTGAAGTAAGAGAAGAGTATGCTCTAAGAAGATATGGAAAGCGTACTATTGATCTTAATGAAAAAAGTGAGGAATTAAAAGATATTAGAGAAAAAATTCCGATCATTATAAGCATCGCTGAACCTGAAAAAATTAAATCATAAAAGGACAAAAATAAGATGACTTTTAAAAAGAAGCGTGCATCTTCCACAGCCGGTATTCCAACATCATCGTTGGCGGATATTGTGTTTATGTTGCTTTTGTTCTTCATGGTTACTACTACTTTACGTGAAGTCGATGTATTGGTTAAGTTTAAATTACCTGAAGCAAAAGCAATTGAAAAAATTGAAAACAAACGGTTAGTTTCTTACGTTTGGGTTGGTACAGATGGTAGAATCCAAGTAAATGACAGTCTAACCAAATTAGAAGAAGTTCAAAAAATCATGTATGCGAAAAGAACCGCACTACCTAACATTATTATATCGTTAAGAATTGATAAAGGTTCGGATATGGGGATAGTTACTGATATTCAACAGGAATTAAGAAAAGCTTCCTGTCTTAGAATCAACTATTCCGCTATGATTAAAATATAGCATTTCTTCTTAATAACTATTAAGGCAGGTTGTTTACTAAAAATAACCTGCCTTTTTTTTATGGAGCAAGTATGAAGTTGACAGAAAAAATTAATTCTGACTTAAAAGAGTCGATGAAAAGCGGCGATAAAACTCGTTTAGAGACCGTTCGTTCTATTCGTGCACTTATATTAGAATTTGAAAAAAGTGGCTCTGACAAAGAGCTTACACCTGAAATTGAGTTAAATCTTCTTACATCTGCAGCGAAAAAGAGAAAAGAATCAATTGAACAATTTGAAAATGCTGGAAGAATTGAACTCGCCAATAAGGAAAAAGCAGAATTGGCAATAATTGAGGAATATCTTCCTAAGAAATTAACAAACGATGAGATTATTGAAGAGATTAAAAATATCGCTTCAGAAATTGGTGCTGTTTCTAAAAATGATTTTCCTAAACTTATGCCTTTAGCTGCTAAACATTTGAAAGGAAGAGCTGACGGGAAAGTCATAAAAGAAATCGTTGAAAATATTCTTGGCTGATTTTGAACTATTTAGACTATATAATATTCATTTTTCTTGCTCTCGGTTTTTTACTAGGATTTAAGGACGGTTTAGTAAGGAAAATTATCGGTTTGATTGGATTCATCGCTGCTATTGCTTTAGCGTTTCAATTCTCTGATTTTGTTGGTGATTTCCTTTCCAAAATTTTAATCCAAGACAAGTATTTAGCAGATATTGTTGCAGGAATATTAATATTTCTTACCGTGATGCTTATAACCGCAATCCTCAAAAGAGTATTCCATCCACTCGATAAAGTCAACCGGTTTATTAATCAACTTATTGGTGGAATAATTGGGGCGATACAAATTATTTTTTTTGTGAGTGGTATATTTCTTTTTATAAATATACTTGGAATACCATCTAAGGTAGACAGGAGTGCTTCTTTACTTTATGATAGAGTGCAAAATATTATTCCGGATACAATTGATCTTATTATTGGTGGAGATTCCAAAGCAACTGATTATATAAAACAATTTATAGAGAATAAAGATAAAAACGATTCAACAACAGTGAAAGTTGATTCTCTAATTTCAAAATAGACACTTATGATAGAATTAAATTCGTTAGAACAGTTAGAGTATTTCAAAGTAATAGAGATTATATCAAAATCTTGTTATACGGAAATAGGAAAAGAGATTGCGTTTTCGCTCCTTCCAAAAGAGAATATTCCTGAAATTATTTTAAGCGGCTCAAGAATATCTGCCGCAAAAGAAATACTAATAAAAAATGAATTTCCACCTCTTAATTATATCCCTAATATTTCCGATAACTTAGTAAAAAGTAGAATTCAAAATACTTTCCTTCGAGAAGAAGAGATATTACAAGTTATTGCTCTTGCTGAAATATCGAGGAATGTTTATAGTTTTATTAAATCTAAAGATAATGAAGGTCTTTTTAGCGAGATAATTAATTCTCTATTCATTGATAAAGCTTTTGAAAATATCCTTAAGAACAATTTTGATGATAAAGGAAAAATCAAAGATTCCGCATCTGCAAAGCTCAAGGAAATCAGAAGAAATATTTATGAGAAAGAAGCTAATTTAAATAAAGTTATTAATAAATTACTAAAAGAATTTAGTGATTCTTATTTAGTGAGGGAAGAATATGTTACGGTGAGGGACGGTAGAATGGTTGTTCCTGTAAAATCTGAACACAAAAGACAAATAAAAGGATTTATTCATTCCGAATCTGCTTCTGGGCAGACCGTATATATCGAACCCGCTTCCACACTTGAACTAAATAATGATATTCTTTCTTTAAAATTTGAAGAAAAAAGAGAAATAGAAAAAATATTAAAAATAATTACCTCTAAAATTGGGGAGTATTCAGAAAGTCTATTAATGTCATTGAAGAAAATCGGCCAAATAGATTTCATTTTTGCTAATGCAAAATATTCAATTGAAATTAATGGAAGCTTTCCTACATTTGAAGAAAATAAACCATTAATAATTTATGACGGTCGGCATCCATTATTAATTAAGCGAATCGGTTATTCAAAAACAGTTCCACTCGAATTTAAAATTGAAAAAGAAAATGTATTAGTTATAACAGGTCCAAATGCAGGTGGTAAAACTGTTGTACTTAAAACCGTAGGAATATTAATTGCATTAATCCAATCCGGAATTCATGTACCAATTCACCCTGATTCCAATCTTCATTTATTCGGCAATATATTGTTGGATATTGGTGATAATCAATCTATCGAAGACGATCTAAGCACCTTCAGTTCTCACTTATCAAATATAAAACAGATTCTTGAAAAAGCAGATGACAATAGCTTGGTTCTTTTAGATGAGGTGGGTACAGGCACAGATCCATTTGAAGGTTCAGCAATTGCTACTGCGGTATTAGTTACATTGCAGAAAGCAGGGTCAACAATACTTTCCACAACGCACTCAAGCAATCTAAAAATATTGGCAAATCAATTAGAAGGATTTCAAAATGCTTCAATGGAATTTGATAAATTAAAATTAAGTCCTACTTTTAAATTTATTCAAGGGGTTCCCGGATCAAGCTATGCTTTTGAAGTTGCCCAAAGGATTGGATTCAAAACTGAATTTATTGAATTAGCTAAAAGCTTTTTAGATTCTTCCAAAATAAAAGTAGAAGATTTTATTACGCAATTAGAGGAAAAGTCAAATATATTAAAAGACCAATTAGCTAAATCTAAAATTGAGAATACTAGATTAAAAGGATTGGCGAATTTATATCAATCAAAAGTTGAAAAATTAGAAGGACAGAAAAAAGAGATATTAAACAATACAAAAATTAAAGCTGATCTATTATTGAATGATATAAATAGAAAAATTGAATCGGCAATCAAAAATATAAAAGAATCTAATGCATCTAAAGAGGTAATAAAAAAAGAAAAGAATGAAATTGAGTTTCTTAAAAAAGAAGCCTTAAAATACAACCAAACAAATTCAGTTTTAGATATAGAGATAGTAATTAATAGTTATGTCCGATTAAAGAATACAGGTACAACAGGGCAGGTTATAGATATAATAAATAATAAGAAAAGGGCTGTTGTAAATACAGGCAAATTAAATATAACCACTAATATTGAAGACTTAGAAGTTATAAAGAGAACTGAATCTGAATCCCCTGTTGAAAAGATAAGGACAAATTATTCTCCTGATATCGGAGGATTAAAATTAGATATAAGAGGAAGAAAACCGGAAGAAGCTGAATTTGATATAATCAAATTTCTAGACGATTCTTATGCGGCGGAAATCAGTCGAGTGGAAATATTGCATGGTAAAGGAGGCGGAGTATTAAAAGCTACAGTGCATGAAATATTGAAAAAGAGTTTTTATATAAAGAAGTATTATTTTGCACAAGTAGAATTTGGAGGTGAGGGAATAACAATAGTTGAGTTCAAGTAAGAGTTGATATTATTTAATTTCAATCATAAATAATATTCTTATTTATTTTTTCCTAAGTTATGTATATTTTGATGCTTTAAATAAAACCAAATAGGAGGTTGTGTGAAAAAATCTTTAACTGTTATAGCAGTTATTGCAATGTTATGCTCTGCAAAGGTGTTTGCAGGCGGTTTTCAAATCAATGAACATGGCGCAAGAGCTATGTCAATGGCAGGGGCATTCACAGCATTAGCAAATGACCCATCAGCAATTTATTATAATCCAGCTGGACTTACTCAATTAACCGGCACACATTTTATGGCAGGTGTTACTCTTATCGCTCCTAGTGCAAAATTTACAGGTCCAATACCATCAACAAAAGAATATGAAATGGAAAGCCAGGTATTCACTCCTTTCAATATTTATGTTACTCAACAATTATCTGACGATTGGTTCGTAGGATTAGGAGTTAATAATCAATATGGTTTAGGAACAAAATGGGAAGATGATTGGGGTGGAAGATATTTAGCAGTTGATACAGAAATTCGTTCATTCTTTTTTACACCTGTTGTAGCTTATAAGTTTTCAGAACAACTTTCTGTTAGTGTTGGTTTAACTTATGCTTTTGCAGATGTAAAAATTATTAGAAATACTCCCTTAGCAGATCCAGTTACAGGCGCTGCTAGACCTGATGGTAGAATTACTTTGGAAGGTGATGGAACTGCAATTGGGTTTACAGCAGGAATCTTATACAAGCCGATTAAAGAATTTTCAGTTGGTATCTCTTATAGAAGCGAATCTAAATTTGATTTTACCGGTGATGCATCAACAAATCCTGCAACATTAGATTTTGTGCATCCATTAGCAGGAAACCAATCAATTCCTCTTCCAAATGGTAGTATCAAAGCTCCTCTTACCACACCTCAGAACCTTACAGTAGGTATTGCTTATATGCCGGATGATGAATTAACACTAACTGCTGATTTTCAATATATTGGTTGGTCAAGTTATGATAAGTTAGAAGTTACATTTGAGACATATGATTTAGCTCCAACAGTTCCGGGAGTTCAAAATGTTCAATCTGCTGATAGAAATTATGAAAATACTTTTATCGTAAGAGCCGGTATGGAGTATAAAATCAATAATGATTTTACATTAAGAGGCGGATTATTATTAGATAAAAATCCTGTCCAGAAGGAATATGTAGAGCCAACATTACCGGATGCAGATAGAATTGGTTTTAATATTGGTTTTGGATATAAATTCACTGAAAACTTATCATTAGATTTTTCTTATTTATTATTAACTTTTTCTGAAAGAAAAGTTACAGATTCTAAATTCGGTTTTAATGGTACATATCAAAATATGGCTCATTTATTAGGTATAGATTTATCTTACAATTTATAATTGTATTTTAGTAAAAAGGGGTTTACATTTAGTAAACCCTTTTTTAAATATATGAAAAGAATAATAATAACATTTGCATTGATCTTTATTACCGCATGTTCGGCTAATAAAGAAGTCTCTCAAAACGAAGAGAAAGATATCTATGTATTTGATTCCCAAACAACCACCGATACAATTCCGAGCATTCCCCAGCAAATAGAAACCGATTCGCAGACTCCAAAAGTCGATTATAATTATATTGTTCAGGTAGGTGCTTTCACTACTCAAGAAAGAGCAGAACAATTTGTAAAAGAAAATAAATCGAAAATCTCTTATGAACTTTTAATTTCATTCAGCAATACAGTAAATCTTTTCGTAGTGCAATTAGTGCCAGTAGATTCTAGAGAAAATGCTGAATCTATCCGCAATGAGATATGGACTCTTCCACCTTTTAAGGATGCTTTTATTTTAACAATTCAAAAATGATTTATATAAGGAGAATTTCTTATATTAATTATCAATTATTAATTAATGAGGATTAATTATGGCTTTTTCATTAAACAAAATGATGTTAATTGGTAACTTAGGACAGGATGCCGAAAATAAATTCACCACTACTAATGTTTCGGTAACTACATATTCAGTAGCTACAAATAATAGTTATAAGGGCAAAGATGGTCAATGGGTTAATGAAGTTACATGGCATAATGTAGTCTCTTATAATTTACCTGAATTCCTGAAAGAAGGACTTAAGAAAGGGAAAAAAGTTTACGTTGAAGGAAGACTTTCTAAACGGAAATATAAAAATAAACAAGACCAAGAGATTCATGTAACAGAAGTAATTTCTGAAAAAGTAATTCCATTAGATAGCAAAGATTCCGGATATAATACTGATTCGGATAGAGAAACTAATTCCGGATCAAATAATTACGAACCTGATGTCAATGATAATTCGTCTGATACTGACGATCTTCCATTTTAATTAATTTGTTAGGATTTTAATTGGATACCGATTGGTTATACTTTGTAATATTATTTTCGTTATATTTTATTTATTTCGTATTTACTGCATCAGAGAACATTCTTAAATCCACAAATAGTATTTCATCTACTACGCCGGTAATTTTTATGATTTATCGGCTTTTCAAATTATTGCTATTAGTTGCCACCATTACTTTTATTGTATCCGCCGGTAATTATCAGCTTTTTAATAATCTGCAAGTCTATGAGAAGATACTCTCAATATTATTAATCGCATTTTCGTTTTATTTTGTTGAGCTATTAGTAATTCCAATCCCTGATTCAATAAAAATATTCACAAACTCTCTGTTATCAAGTTTAATTTTGATTTTTGTTAATGAGAAAAAACAATCATCGAATAATAATTATAATGGTCATACAAAAGATTCTGATGATTACACTTCTGAGAACGAAACAATAAAAAATGATCAGAAAGAATTAATTTCCGGTGTAGTTGAATTTAATACTTCTGTGGTTAGAGAAATCATGACACCGCGTGTTGATATTACTGCAGTCGATAAATCTGTTTTGTTGAAAGACCTTATGGATATTATAAATATAAGTGGCCATAGCAGAATCCCATTTTATGAATCTAATATTGATAATATTGCAGGTATTATTTATGCTAAAGATTTACTTCCGTATCTAAAACCGGAGAGTAACAAAAAAGAATTTAATATTTTAGATATTACAAGAGAACCATTATTTGTTCCTGAAAGTAAATTGATCAAAGATTTGCTTCATGAATTTCAGGATAAAAAAATGCATCTTGCTATTGTAGTTGATGAATTTGGAAGTACAGCAGGCTTAATAACCTTAGAAGATATCTTAGAAGAAATTGTTGGTGAGATACGTGATGAATATGATAAAGATGAAGTTGAATTTCAAAAAATCGATAATATCAGTTATCTTTGTGCCGGTAAATTTAATATTGATTCATTCAATGAGTATTTTGATAATGAATATTTATTAACTACGGAAGGGTATGATACTATTGCCGGATTTATAATTAGTCAAGCCGGTGAAATTCCACCAGTCGATTATTTTTTAGAATACAATGGTTTCCAATTTACTGTTGTTGAATTAATTAATAAAAGAATCAGTAAAGTAAAAATAAAAGACAAAAGAAAATAATAATAGATTAGGTAAATATGAAAGATCAAAGAAAAACGGAATTTAAAGTTGGGTTGACAATATTTATAAGTCTAATTGCATTATTTTTAATTCTTGCTTGGGCTAAAAATGTATCATTCACTTCCGATAGGGAAGAGATGAAAGTTCGTTTTGATTCAGTATCTGGTTTAGAAGTTGGCGATCCTGTAACTATAAATGGTGTGAGGAAAGGATATGTGAGTGATATAAAACTAAATCAAACTGATGTTCTTGCTATTCTCACGATTGAAAGTGAAATTGAATTGAAAGAAGATTCCAAATTTAATGTCGTGATGCTCGATTTAATGGGGGGGAAGAAAGTTGAAATAACTCCAGGAATTTCTTCAAATGAAATTGATTTTTCAAAAGTTCAAGTAGGCAGTTTTGCCGGCGATATATCGAGTATGATAGCCGGAATAAGTTCTATTCAGAATGATTTAATAAGCGTTGTAAAAGAGATTAAATTTTCATTAAATGCAGTTAATGCGCTTATTGGAGACTCTGTTTTTACAAATGATTTAAAAGCAACCTTAGCCAACACAAATCTAATGGTACTGAATTTAACAAAAGTTTTAAATGATAATAAATCGAAAATCAGTTTATTGCTTGATAAAAGCAATAATGCAATTGATAATCTAAATGGATTTTATTCTGAGAATAAAGATTCACTAAAAAATGTAATAACTGAATTAAATAGTACATTGACCGCTTCAAAAAAAATGGTTATTAATTTAGATCAATTTCTTGGTGAAATAAAAGAGGGCAAGAATAATATTGGTAAATTGATGAATGATCCAAAGATTTATGAAGATTTACAAACAAGTTTAGCTAATTTGAAAAAACTTACTAAGTTACTTACAGAGCAATTAGAAGGCGAAGGAGTAAATGTTGATGCTAAGATCAGTATTTTCTAAATATTCTTTAGTTTTATTACTCCTTCTGATATCATCAAATCAGATTAAAGCGCAGGTTGCTTATGGTTATAATGGAATAGTGGTGTCCGCCTCTGAAGAAGCATCACAAGTTGGAATCGATATTTTAAAGAAAGGTGGAAATGCGATAGATGCTGCAGTAGCAATAGGTTTTTCACTTGCAGTTACTTACCCCTCAGCCGGCAATATTGGTGGAGGTGGATTTATGATTATTCATCTTGCTGACGGTAGAAATACTACTCTAGATTTTAGAGAAATTGCTCCCTCAAATCTTTCAGAAAAGTTATTTCAGGATGATGAAGGAGAGATAGTACCAGGCAGGAGTCTAAAAACAGTACTTGGAACGGGAGTTCCCGGCACTGTAAAGGGACTATTAGCAGCATTAGAAAAATATGGGACTTATGATAGGGAAGAAATTCTTTCATCTGCAATTGAGTTAGCCAAAAATGGTTTCCCTCTTTCATATCGTAATGCTGAATCGATTAATTATTTTAATAATGAATTCAATTCTTTCCCATCATCAAAAAAACTATTCACAAAAAATGGTGATAAGTTTTTATTGGGTGATACACTAATACAAATAGATTTAGCCAATACATTAAAAATAATTTCTGAATTTGGAATTGATGGATTTTATAAAGGAGAGGTAGCAAATAAATTAGTAAAGTTTATAAATGATAATGGCGGAATTATATCAAAAGAAGATTTAGAAAATTATAAAGTCTTAGAAAAGACTCCGATCACACATGATTATAAAGGATTTGAAATAATTTCTATGCCTCCGCCTTCTGCTGGAGGAATTGCATTAGTTCAAGCGTTCAAATTATTTAATAAAATTAATTTCGATTCAGTTAAATGGAATAGTAGTGAATATATTTATTTTGTAACAGAAGCATTTAAATATATTTATGCATATAGAAACAAATATTTAGGTGACCCTGATTTCGTAAATCCTCAAATAGAATATTTGTTATCGGATGAGGTAACAGAAAAAGTATTTTCTGACATAACTAACAATAGAAGTACATATAATGAAATTATAAATGGAGATAATGGAATTATAGAAAGCAAAGAGACTACTCATTATAGTGTTGTAGATGGAATGGGAAACGCTGTTAGTGTTACTTACACAATAAATTCATCTTACGGGAATAAAATTGTAGCCGAAGGATTAGGATTTTTATTAAATAATGAAATAGACGATTTCGCATTAAGTGAGACCGAAATAAATCAATTTGGTTTGCCAGGTAGTAAGGCGAATATAATCAAGCCAGGTAAAAGAATGTTGAGTTCTATGACTCCAACGATAGTATTAAAAAATAATAAACCATACATAGTAATCGGTTCACCCGGTGGATCAACGATTATCACCTCTGTTATTCAGGTAATTTCTAATATTCTAAATTATAATATGGGAATCAAGGATGCTATTACAGTTCCAAGATTTCATCATCAGTGGCTGCCTGACGAATTAGTTTTTGAAGAATTTGGATTCTCACCAGAGACAATTAATAGATTAAAAGCTAGGGGATTGGTAATTGGCGGTAGAGAAGGATTGGGTAGAGTTGAGGGTATTCTATTTAATGAAAGTAAAAATATATATACAGGATTATCCGATCCAAGAGGATTCGGTAAAGCGATAGGGTATTGATATGATTAATGGAATTGGTGTTGATATAATAGAAATTGATCGCATCCAAAGAAGTGTTGAAAAATTTGGAGATTCATTCCTTAATAAAATCTATACAGAAAATGAACTTGAATATTCATTAAGCAAAAAGAATAAATATCAACATCTTGCTGCTCGGTTCGCTGCAAAAGAAGCAATATTTAAAGCCTTATCTCCAAGTCTCGGAACGAATAATATTACTTGGCAAGAAATCGAGGTTACTAATATGCCAAATGGAATGCCTCAAGTTAAATTATTGGGAAGATTTGAAAAATTTGTTACTGATAACAAAAACCTCCACGTATCAATTAGCCATTCAGAAAACTACGTTGTTTGCTTTGCTGTTTATAATAACAAATGTTAATACTTAAAGCATCTATTTAAAAACATTTTCTTATTTTAGTTGTTTAAATAGATTCAATATCTTAGTTAGGAAAACTTTGGATAAAAATAGAGTTATAGTGGCAATGAGTGGGGGTGTGGATTCGTCTGTGGCTGCTGCATTGCTTAAAAATGAAGGTTATGATGTAATTGGCATTACAATGAAAACATGGGGATTTATGGAAGTAGGCGGAGCGCCTAAACATGAATCGGGTTGCTGTTCACTTGATGCCATATTTGATGCTAAAAATGTTGCTTCAAAATTTGATATCCCTCATTATACAGTCGATTTTACAAAAGCTTTTGAAAATGCAGTTATAGATAATTTTGTGGATGAATATGTTCATGGAAGAACTCCTAATCCTTGCGTAATATGCAATAGAAAAATCAAATGGGATGAATTATTAAAAAAAGCAGATTCTTTAGATGCATTTTATGTTGCAACCGGGCATTACGCTTCAATTGAATATAATGAATCGAATAATCGTTATTGCCTAAAGAACTCAAAAGATGATAAGAAGGATCAGACTTATGCACTTTGGGGAATATCACAGGAAAGTCTTAGCCGAACCTTATTTCCATTAGCAAAATATACAAAAGAAGAAGTAAGAGCTTTAGCAGAAAAATTCAATTTAAAGACGGCAAAAAAACCCGATAGTCAAGAAATTTGTTTTGTCGCTGATAATAATTATGAAAGATTTTTAAGGGAGAGAGCACCTGAAATTCTAAATGGTATTGAAGAGGGAGATTTTATCTATCATGGCGAAAAAGTCGGTCGTCATAAAGGGATACCGTTTTATACCATTGGACAGCGACGCGGATTGAATCTTGCTTTTGGAAAACCGGTTTATGTAAAAAACATTGATGTATTGAATAATACCATCGAATTAGGCGATAAAGAAGAAATATTAGGTTCATCATTAATTGCAAATGATTTGAATTACGTTAGTGTGGATAAAATAGGCATTGGCTCAACTGTTTTTGCTAAGATAAGATATTCAGATAAACCGGCGGAAGCAATTGTAATAGAAGTAGAAAATGATTATTTAAAGATTCAATTTATAGAAAAGAAAAACGCAATAACTCCGGGGCAGTCTTTAGTTATATATGATAATAAGGGATATGTCTTATGCGGGGCAATAATCCAAAAGGAGGATTGAATTCGAACACAAAAATTCAGCAGCCGGGATTCTTAATGCAAAAGTACTTTTACTAAATCAAAGTTACGAACCCCTAACTTTATGTAATGTAAAAAAAGCATTAATCCTATATTTTTTGGGGAAAGTAGATATTGTATCTTCAAATACAAAGAAGATGATTCATTCAACTAAAAAGGAATTTCCTTTTCCGTCAGTTATTAGATTGAAAGGTTACATCAATTTACCTTATAAAAAGATAATCATAACTAGAAAGAATATATTAAGAAGAGATGGGCATAAATGTGCCTATTGCGGAAGATCTGATTTACCTCTTACAATAGACCACATAATTCCTAAATCTAAAGGGGGTATTGATAGTTGGGAAAATTTAGTAAGCGCATGCCTTCCGTGTAATAATAAGAAAGGTGATAGGTCGTTAGAGGAAGCTAATTTGAAACTAAGGATTAATCCTTATACACCAAATCAAATATTATTCATAAAAAACAATGCGGGACGTATAGATGATTCATGGAAACCTTATCTTTTTCATTAAAAATCTTTATCTTTGCACACTAAAAATTAATTAATCAGGCATATGAAAAAAAGAATATTAAGCGGAATGCGCCCGACAGGCAAACTTCACATTGGGCATTATGTAGGCGCACTAGAAAATTGGATTAAACTACAAAGTGAATATTCAAGTTATCATTTGATAGCAGATTATCATGTCTTGACAACCGGTTTAGATACATCTGCGATCTACAATAATTCAATTGAAATGGTAATTGATTGGTTAGCGGCTGGTTTAGACCCAGAACAAGCTCCTATATTTAGGCAATCTCAAATTAAGGAACACACTGAATTATTTTTGATTTTATCGATGCTGATTACAAAAGCGAGATTAGAAAGAAATCCTACATTAAAAGAGCAGGTAAGAGACTTAAATATCGAGAATCTGATCTATGGTCATCTTGGATATCCTGTATTACAATCAGCCGATATTATGCTATATAAAGGTGAAGCTGTCCCGGTGGGCGATGATCAAGTGCCTCATGTGGAGATAACAAGAGAGATTGCACGAAGGTTCAATTCACAATATGGAGAAGTATTTCCAGAACCGGAGCCATTGCTTACAAAATTTGCTCGTTTGCCCGGTTTAGATGGTCAGGCAAAAATGAGTAAATCACTTAATAATACTATTCTACTGTCTGACGAACCTGAAGTTGTAAATGCCAAAATGAAAAAGGCAGTTACAGATATTTTAAAAGTTAGAAGAAATGATCCAGGAAGACCTGAAGTATGTTTGGTATATACATATCATCAGAAATTTAATCCTACTGAAGCTGATGAGATTGCGGAAAACTGCCGCAGTGGTGCTCTTGGCTGTGTAGATTGCAAAGCCAGATGTTCAGCAAAAATTAATGAATTTTTGACTCCTATTATTGATAAAAGAAAATATTACGAATCAAATTTAGACCTGGTAAAAGATATATTAGCTTCTGGTGAAAAAATAGCTCATGAAACTGCACATAACACTATGGTAGAAGTAAGAACCAATATGAAACTAGGTTAAATTAATGTATAAAATTAAGCTCCAGCACTTTGAAGGTCCTTTAGATTTATTACTCTTTTTTATTAAGAGAGATGAGCTTGATATTTATGATATTCCTATTTCTCATATTACAAAAGAGTTTATGCAATATTTCCATTTGATTGAACAATTGGATTTAGAAGTCGCCGGAGATTTTATTTTGATGGCTGCTACATTAATGCAGATTAAAGTCAAGATGTTATTACCTAAAGAGATTGATACTAAAGGAGAAGAAATAGATCCGAGAGCCGATCTTGTAAAGGCATTAATTGAGTATAAAAGATTCAAAGAAGTTTCAGAAGAGATGTCCTTCCTTGAAACTAATCAAAGGAAAGTAAATTATCGAAGTAATTATGAATTTGATGAAAGACAATCTTTTGATGATTATGAAGTTCTCTTAAAAAATATTACGATTTATGATTTGATAAAAGCATTCAAGAAAGCGATGCTTGAGATGCCAAAGCAGGCGATTCATAGGATTGAGAAACCGAATATTACAATTGATGAACAGATGCAATATATCTCTGCAAAATTAGAAATAAAGAAAGAGATGAATTTTGTAGAATTGATTGGAGTAATTAAAGAGAAAATCAGGATTATTGTTACATTTGTTGCTCTATTAGAGATGGTGAAAATGGGAAAAATCGGCTTAAAAGAATCTGATAATTTTAATGACTTTTTAGTCTATGGAATCGATAATGGATAGCACATATAAATCGGTAATAGAATCTTTAATTTTTGCTTCTGACGAGCCGATCACAGCTTCTTTAATTGTAAATGCAATTAAAGAGATAGATGGTTCAGATATAGATATAAATAAAAAAGATATTGATGATACAGTGAATGAGCTGAATAATAAATATTCATCAAATGATGCTTCTTTTCAGATATTAAAAATTGCGGAAGGATTCATATTTGGTACAAAAACGAACCACGCAAAGTATGTAGGTTATTTATCAACTGAAAAAAGCAAGAGAAGATTAAGCTCGGCAGCCTTAGAAACATTGGCAATAATAGCATATAAACAGCCGATGACAAAACCGGAATTAGAAATAATACGAGGGGTTAATTCAGATTATATTCTAAATAATCTATTAGAAAAGAATTTAGTTACAATAAAAGGACGTGCAGAGACGATAGGAAGACCGCTTCTTTACGTTACAACAGATGACTTTCTAAAATATTTTGGATTAAACACGATTTCGGATTTACCGAAACCGAGAGAAATTGAAGAAATTATGAAAGACGAGGACTTCCTTGAACAGAGAAGAAAAATCATGATGAATGATCTCGAAGAGGATATGGAAAAAGAAAATAATATGGAAAGTGAAAATGAAAACAAGACTGAATAAATATTTATCTGAATGCGGTTTCGGTTCTAGAAGAAATGTCGAGGAATTAATATTGGATGCCCGTGTGGAAATCAATAAAAAAACTATTATTGATCTGGCGACTGTTATTGATGAAGATAAAGATGAAGTACGCTTGGATGGAGAAATTATAAAGAAGAAACAGAAAGAATATATTCTTCTATATAAACCTAAGGGATATATCTCATCTACCAAAGATGATAAAGGAAGAAAAACCGTTTTAGATTTAGTGAAGACAAGAAATCGAGTATTTCCGGTTGGAAGACTTGATTATGATACTACTGGTGTTTTAATTCTTACTAACGATGGTGAGTTTACAAATAAAATGACACATCCAAGTAATGGAATAGTAAGAGAATATATAGCAAGGTTAGATAAACCATTAACTGAAGAAGACCGACTTAAACTTACTAAAGGCGTTTATGTTGATAAGAAAAAAAGTAAGTTCGTTTTTGTAAAGATTAGGCGATCCACAGAAATTATAGTTGGTTCACTCGAAGGTCGTTATCATTTTGTAAAAAATATGTTTTTAGTTTTAGGATATGACGTAAAAAAATTAGAAAGAAGTAAGTTCGGAGAAATCACACTCGAAGGAATGAATCCAGGAGAATATAGACATTTAACTAAAGACGAAATAGAAAATGTATCTAAAAAAAATAATTAGTTTATTACTATTTCTTTCAGTTTCTGCAATCTTTGGGCAAGTGGATTCTTTAAAAGAAGCACAGAAGGTGGAAGTAAGATACAATCGTGATGAGCTTAGAAAAGAATTGGATAAAATATTTTCTGATCCGAGTTTTAATAATTCTTTTTGGGGAGTAATGGTAAAGTCTCTCAAAACAGGCGAGACAATATATAGACGAAATTCAGAAAAACTAATGCATCCTGCTTCTAATATTAAATTATTTACGACAGCAGCTGCCTATGATATACTAGGGAAAGATTTTAATTATGAAACAATATTACTTACAAATGGAAGAATTGAAAAAGGAGTATTACTCGGGGACTTAATCTTGAAAGGGAGTGGAGACCCTACTTTTACTAATAAATTTTGTGGTGGGGATGCAAAAAAACTTTATGAATTATGGGCTGATACTTTGATTGCTAAAGGTGTATGGGCGATTGAGGGCAATATTATAGGTGATGATAGGCAGTTCGATAATAAGAAATATGGGAAAGGTTGGAACAACGAACTTAATTCGCAGTGGTTTTCTGCGCCTGCAGGTGCATTAAGCTTTAATGAAAATATTGTTGAAATTAAAATAGCACCGACAAAGAGAAATTTTCCGGCAGTTATAACTATTTCTCCAAATACTTCTTATGTAGTTATTAATCCTAAAGTTGCTACTGTTGATAAAGAATCATTTACTGATATTAAAATAACACGAGAATTTAATTCAAATGTAATATCGATTACGGGCAGAATTAAAGAAAATTCAAATACATATACTGATTATGTCTCAATTGATGATCCAACAACTTTTTCAATGACAATTCTAAAAGAAGTTTTTGAAAATAAGGGGATTAAAATATCCGGTGGAGTATTTACTATTGGAGGATATCCAAAAAGGATTCAGGAAGAAAATTTATTCCCTTTGCATCGACACACCAGCATTAGTCTAAATAGTATAATTAAAGAGATAAATAAGAATAGCAATAATTTTTTTGCTGAACAGTTATTAAGAACGATAGGATTGGAAATATTCAATTTAGGTTCTGCCGAAAACGGAATTATAGCATTAAGAGAATTATTAGATGAAGCAAATATTAGTCCCGATGATATGGTGATGGTCGATGGTTCAGGGATTTCGCTATTTAATTTAGTTTCTCCGAAACAAATTGTTGCTTTACTTAGTTATATGTATAATTATGGGAATTTCAGAGATTTTAAGGAATCATTGCCTATTGCAGGTATTGACGGAACTTTATCAGATAGAATGGCAAACACTATTGCCGAAGGTAAGGTATTTGCAAAGTCGGGTTATAATACTCAATCTTCTTCTTTATGTGGATATATTCGGACTGAGATGGGAGAGCTATTAGCTTTTAGTATTTTACTAAACAATTATTTAGTACCAACAAGTTTAGCAAATTATATACAGGATAATGCCTGTATCAAAATGGTGAATTATAAAAGAAATTAAATGGAGAAAATGGTGGAGAACAATAGCAATATTACTGATTATAATGTGCTTATCGAAAGAAGAATGGAAGAGCTTTCTGAATTAAAAAAAATGAATGTAGAACCTTTCGCTTATCAATTCGATATAAATAATAACTCGGATTCCGTAAAAAAGAATTTTGAGACTTTAGAAGGTAAGGATGTAAGTGTAGCAGGAAGAATAATGACGATTAGAAGAATGGGCAAAGCTTCGTTTGCAACTCTTCAAGATTCTAAAGGAAGAATTCAGATCTATTTAAAGAAAGATGAAATCGGTGAAGAGTATGATGTTTTTAAACTTCTTGATATTGGAGATATCGTTGGAGTTGATGGTTTTGTTTTTAAAACAAAAACTGGTGAGACATCTGTTCACGTAAAAAAATTACAACTTCTCTCAAAGTCGCTTCGACCAATCCCTATTGCAAAAGAAATAGTAGATGAGAATGGTAACAAAACTATTTTCGATCAATTTGCAGATAAAGAATTACGATACAGACAACGATATGTGGATTTAATTGTTAATCCAGAAGTAAAAGAAGTATTTGTAAAAAGAAGCAGAATAATTACTGAAATCAGAAGTTATTTAGATAGCAACGGAATAGTGGAAGTTGAGACACCAATACTTCAGCCATTATATGGTGGAGCAGCAGCTCGTCCATTTGTTACACATCATAATGCTTTGGATATTGATTTGTATTTAAGGATAGCAGATGAACTATATTTAAAGAGATTAATAGTCGGTGGTTTTGAAGGTGTCTATGAAATATCTAAAGATTTTAGAAATGAAGGAATGGATAGAAGCCATAACCCAGAATTTACTATGCTCGAGCTTTACGTAGCTTACAAAGATTATAATTGGATGATGAAATTTGTTGAAGATATGTTTTATGAAATAGCAAACAAAGTATTTAAAGCAAGCACATTTACTATTGAGGGTAAAGAGATTAATTTTACTCCACCTTGGAAGAGGATTTCTATGACAGATGAAATTCTTAAAGAATCAGGTATTGATGTAATGAAGGAAGAAAAGAATGTTTTAATAAAATACTTAAAAGAAAATCATGTTTCAATTGAAGGCGGAGAATCAAAAGGTAAATTAATAGATATGATTTTTGAAATTACTGTTCAACCCAAATTAATTCAACCAACTTTTGTGATTGATTACCCAGTTGAGTTATCTCCTCTAGCTAAGAAACATAGAACAAGAGAAGGTTTAGTTGAGCGATTTGAAGGATTTGTGTTAGGTAGAGAAATATGTAATGCTTTCTCTGAATTAAACGATCCCATCGATCAAAAAAATAGATTTGAAGATCAATCAAAAATGAGAGAAGAAGGAGATGAAGAAGCTCATCAAATAGATGAAGATTTTGTTAGAGCATTAGAATATGGTTTACCACCAACTGCCGGGCTTGGTGTTGGTATTGACCGTTTAGTTATGCTATTTACTAATCAGCCGTCAATTAGAGATGTACTTTTATTTCCACAAATGAAACCGGAAGTTAAATAAAATGTTATTAGATGAATTAAATAAAGAGATAAAAATTCTTCCTTATAAAGGTATGAAACCAATATTACATGAATCAGTTTTTCTTGCCTCAGGTTCAAAAGTAATTGGAGATGTTGAAATTGGTGAAAATTCAAGTGTCTGGTATAATTCAGTTCTAAGAGGAGATGTTAATTATATAAAAATCGGGAAGTATAGTAATATCCAAGATTTAAGTATGTGCCATGTTACTAATGGTAAATATCCTCTTAATGTTGGAGATAACGTAACGGTAGGACATAGCGTTACTTTACATGGATGTACTATTGAGGATAATTGTTTAATTGGTATGGGAGCAGTTATTTTAGATAACGCAGTAGTAAGGAAAAATTCATTAGTAGCGGCGGGTTCTGTTGTAAAGCCTAATTTTGAGGTACCATCGGGGAAACTTGTAGCGGGTATTCCTGCCAAAGTTATAAGAGACTTAACTGAAGCAGAGATTCAAGATATAGCAGATTCGGCTGTACGATATTACAAATATACTTTAGAAACAATAGAATCATTTAAAAATGAATAAGATTGATATTTTCAATGAAACAGATTTTTTGATCGATAAAATGGATATTATCGAAATTATTCGTATAATTACAAAAGAATTAAGTATTAAGAAATATCATCTTGCCTGTAGTTTTATGTCGCAGGAAGCTATTTTGGGTATAAACAAAACCCATTTAGGACACGACTATTATACAGATATTATTACCTTTAACTATGGTAATGAAAATGGTAAATTAGAAGCAGAGTTTTATATTTCACCTGAAGAGGCGGAAAATAACAGCAAGCGATTTAAAGTTAAATTAAAATCGGAATTAATTAGATTAATTATACATGGAATTTTGCATTGTATTGGATTTAATGATAAAACTAATAATGAAAAAAAAGAAATGAGAATGAAAGAGAACGAATTAATAAATATTATTCCAAATCGCTTAAAGGTTATTGCTTAATGACAACAAAAATTGTGGAAGCATTAGCTAAAATACTTGAAGGATTAAAAAATAATTCATCCTATGAAGATTTAAGTAAGAGTTTAACTAATAGCAAAGAATTTGACCAAAAGACTATTAGTATTGCTTTTAGTTTAATATTCGATAAAATATTGAGCAAGAAGAACAGTAAGGTTAAGAAGAATAAGGATAAAAAGGAACATACCAGAGTATTTACCGAAGAAGAAGTCTATTTATTAGGGATTGAAAATGCAGATTATTTAATGCATTTAATAAATGTAGAGCTAATAGATAATAACGATTTAGAAATGATAATAGATCAAATGAATATGTTTCCGGAACATCTATTTACTAAGAATGATATTAATTGGTTTATATTACTATCGTTAGTAAATTTTGATCAGGAAATGCTTCCCGGAAGCAGGGTTCTATTATTTACCTCTGATACAATAAATTGAGAAGGATTGTAAATGGCTAAAAATTTGATTTTGGTGGAATCACCCTCCAAGGCAAAAACAATTAATAAATATTTAGGTAGAAATTATACGGTCGAAGCGACAGTAGGTCATTTAAGAAATTTACCGAAAACTAAACTTGGCATCGATACAGAAAATGGTTTTAAACCAACTTTATTAAATATCAGAGGTAAAGGAGATTTAATAAAAAGGATAAAGAGCTTATCGACTAAAGCAACCAATATATTTATAGCGACCGATCCTGACCGCGAAGGGGAAGCAATTGCTCAAGATATTTTGGATCTTATTGAATCATCAACTGAAGCTAATATTAAAAGAGTTCTATTCAATGAGATTACCAAGAAGACAGTTAATGAAGCACTTAATAGACCAATCGATATTGATAATAAATTGGTAGCATCTCAAAGAGCGCGAAGAGCAATGGATAGAATTATAGGATACAAGATTAGTCCATTTCTTTGGAAGTCAATTTTAGATTCTTATGAGGCATTATCCGCCGGGAGAGTTCAATCCGTTGCACTTAGATTAATTTGCGAAAGAGAAGAAGAGATTTTAAGTTTTATTCCAATCGAATATTGGTCTCTTGTAGGCAATTTTGAAACTGATGATAAAAAAGAATTTACTGCAAAGTTATTTGAAATAGACGGCAGACCGGTTCGAACATCTCTAAAAGCAAATATGACAAATGAAGAGAAAGCTGATTATTCCAAGAATTATTATTTAATTGATTCAGCTGAAATTGCTACAAAACTATTTAACGATCTTAATGGGAAAGACAATTTCATTATTTCCGATATTACTAAGAAAGAATCCAAAAGAAATCCATTCCCACCATTTATAACCAGCACATTACAAGTAGAGGCTTCGAGGAAACTTCGCTACCGTCCGAGAAAAACAATGCAATTAGCACAAAATCTTTATGAAGGGATTGATCTTGGAAGTGAAGGAACAACCGGTTTAATTACCTATATGAGAACAGATTCAACAAGATTAAACGAAGAAATTGTCTCCGATGCTCGAAATTACATTACAACAAAATTCGGGGATAAATATCTTCCAGAATCTCCTAAGAGATATGATTCTTCAAAAAAGAAAAATGTTCAAGATGCGCATGAGGCTATTAGACCGACATCATTAAAATATAGTCCTGAATTTGTAAAAGAATTTTTGACAGATGATCAGTATAAATTGTATGATTTAATCTGGAAAAGATTTGTAGCTTCACAGATGGAGCCTGCACAGATAGAAACAACGACCATATCTGTAAAAGCCGATCAATATTTATTTAAGGCATCCGGTTCTGCAATTAAATTCGATGGCTTTCTTGTTCTTTATGATGAGGCATCAGAAGAAAAAGAGAATAGTGAATCTAATGGTGCGATTGGTAATATTCCTTATGGTTTAGAGCCGAATCAAAAATTATCTTTATTAGAATTAATAAAGAATCAACATTTTACGAAGCCACCGCCTCGTTTTTCGGAAAGCTCATTAATAAAAGAATTAGAAAGTAATGGCATCGGAAGACCAAGTACATATGCTTCTATTATTAGTACAATAAATGATCGAAAGTATATCGACCAGATCGAGAGGAAAATTCATCCTACTAGTCTCGGTACAAAAGTTAATGCAATATTAGTTAAGAATTTTTCTCGTTTGTTTAATGTTAGCTTTACTGCGAAGATGGAAGAAGAGTTGGACCAAATAGCAGAAGGCGAAAATTCGTATGAAGATGTAATGAATGATTTCTACAATCCTTTTACTATTGAATTAAAGGAAGTAGAAGAAAATATGGAAAAGATTATATGCGATAAGTGCGGTGCCGAAATGGAATTTAAGGTTGGGAGATTTGGAAGATTTTTAGCTTGTACAAATTATCCCGAATGTAAAAATATAAGATCATTAAAGGAACAAAGCGGCAAAGCAGAACCGGAATATACGGGCGAATTATGTCCTAAATGCAATTCCAAAACTGTATATCGAGATAGCAAATATGGAAGATTTATTGGATGTGAGAAATATCCTGATTGCGATTTTACAAAAGTGATTTCTTCTGGAATCAAATGTCCAAAATGTTCCGAAGGGGATGTTGTAATAAAAAGGACTAAAAAGAGAAAAATATTTTATGGCTGCTCTCGATATCCTGAATGTGAATATGCGAGTTGGACAATGCCAAAAGCCGGTGCAGAATCGGAAACGAAAAATGAAGTTGCCGATGATGACGATCAATATGTATGAAAATGATTTCAATCAATGAATTATCAAAACTCTTTTTCAGTCAGATAGAAAATATTGAAAGGCTTTCGGATAATACAATTGAAAGCTATAAAAGAGATATTGAAAAATTCTTAAGATTTATTAATGATAAAAAATTATTAAAAATTGATGAGTTAAGGGAAAGGCACATACGTCTTTTTTTAATGGAATTAAATAGTTATGAATTATCAAGAAATTCGATTTCAAGGCAACTATCAACTTTAAGAAAGTTTTTCAATTTTTGTATAATTAATGATTATCTTGAGAATAACCCAATTGAGAATATCTCTAATCCTAAATATAAAAGAAAGCTTCCTGAGACACTTTTAGTTGATTCTTATGAAGAAATTTTTAGATTTATAGGTGGGAATTATGAGGTTAAAGAAAGTAAGAGAATAAAAGTAATTTTTGAACTTTTATACGGATGCGCATTACGCGTATCGGAACTTTGTATGTTGAATAATAGTAATATTGATATGATTAAGAAATCCATTCGCGTATTAGGGAAAGGTTCGAAAACTAGAATTGTACCCATTGGAGAAATGTCGATTCCAGTAATTGAGGATTATAATAAAGCATTCAATCCAAACGGGGAAATAAATCCGTTTTTATTTGATAAAAAAGGGGAGAGAACCAATCGACAACACATCTACCATTTAGTTAATAAGATTTTATCTAATGTTTCTGATATTAAGAAAAAAAGCCCACACGTACTTAGGCATGCAGCTGCTACTCATATGTTGGATAGGGATGCTGATTTAATTGCCATTAAGGAATTATTGGGTCATGAGAATCTTTCGACTACTCAAATTTATACTCATGTTAGTATTGAAAAATTAAAAAAATCTTACAAAAAAGCTCATCCTAAATCATAAAGGAGTTATTATGAATATTCAAATCACTTCAAGAAAGTTCAAAGCAAAAGATTCATTAAAAGAGTATATCAACGATAACGTAAAGTCGTTTGAGAAATTTAATGATGATATTCTAGATGTAAATGTAGTTTTGAGCTTCACGCATCAAAAAGATAGTATTAAAAATGTAGAAATCAATCTTCATCTTCCCGGTAAAGTTTTGGCAGTTTCTACGGAATCAGAAGACTTTTTCAAAGCTATTAATGAAGCTTGCGACAAAATGGTAATTCAATTAAAGAAAACAAAAATGAAGAAGATAGCTATTAAAAGATGATAAACATCACAGAGAAAAACATTTCTCGCAAAGAGAATATTACAGTAGATTTTTTTTTCAATATTGCTAAAAATACGTTCAAACTAAAACTCCTCAATAAGAAGGTAGGTTTTGAACGATTAATAAACGATCATAATGTTCATAGACCCGGACTAGCATTAGCCGGGTTTGTAGATTTATACACATATAATCGCGTACAAGTTTTTGGCAATACAGAAATGAGATACTTAAAACAGCTCAAGAAAGCGCAATTAAAAAAGTCGTTAGAAAATATATTTAAATTTGAAATACCATGTTTGATTCTTACCGACAATAATAAAGCAATTCCTGAAATGATCGAGATGGGTAATAAATATAAAATTCCTATATTCGGATCTTCATTTTCAACTACCAAACTTGTATTTTTGGTTAGTGACCTCCTAGATGACCAATTTGCACCAAGGTTAACGGTTCACGGTTCTTTGGTGGATGTTTATGGAGTTGGATTATTATTTGTCGGGAAATCGGGTGTAGGAAAAAGTGAAGTAGCTTTAGATCTTATAGAAAGGGGGCACCGTCTTGTAGCGGATGATGTCGTTGTACTTACTAAAAAAGGTGAAGGAATCTTAATGGGTGCAGGCACTGAACTTGTAAAACATTTTATGGAAATACGAGGTGTAGGTATTATAGATATTAAGAGCACCTTTGGAGTAAGAGCAATAAGATTCCAAAAAAGATTAGAGATTATTGTAGAGCTTGAAGTCTGGGATGATAAGTCTGAATACACTCGAACAGGTTTAGTCGAGCAATATCAATCAATTTTAGATGTTGATATGCAATATGTAAAATTACCAATATTACCCGGAAAGAATATTACAGTAATTTCCGAGGTGATTGCATTAAACTATTTATTAAAGCATTACGGATATGATGCTGCAAAAGTAATGCAAAATAGATTATTAGATCGTTTACAAAATAAAAATGGAGAACATAATAGGTCGGTGAATTATTTTGAGCATGATTTTGAGTGATTTGTAAAAAAGATTACTTGACTGATGTATAAGCATTTATTATCTTCGCACCTTAGAATCCTATGAAAAAATATTATTATTTCTCAAAATCGAAATTAAAGTTCGTAGAGATACGTAATTTTTACAGAAAATTCGTGTTTCTCGTACTCTTTTTCTCAGTGATAGCTTCGTTTTTCCTATTTGGGTCATTTCTTGTCTTAAATGAAATGGTCAATCCGGAAATTGAAGTTAAAGCATTGAAAAAGAAAAACGCACAGCTTTTATCTAACTTTAAGCAATTGGCAGACAAATATAAAACTCTTGATGAAAAGATAAACTCACTTAAGGAAACAGGAAAAGATTTAAGATTAGCAACAAATTTGGATCCTGTACCTTATGAAGATTTTGATTTCGGTAAAGGAGGGAGTATTATATCTAGTTATGATTTTACAAAAGGGGAACAGATCTCCGGTTTTGTAAATGATTTGAATAGCTATGTTTCTGACATTTCAACAAAGATAAGAACCGAAAGCAGTAGTTATAAAGAGATTGAAACTTCTCTAAAAACAAATGAAGCGATGTATGACAATTTACCGGCTATAAGACCGTCTGAAGGTATTCTTACAGATGGATTCGGGATGCGATTCCATCCAATACTAAAAATTACAAGAATGCATAATGGTGTGGATATTATTTGTGATATCGGTACAAAAATCTATGCCACCGGTGGCGGAAGAATTGATTTTGCTGGAAGAAGAGGCGGATACGGTTTAACTCTTGAAATTGATCATGGATTCGGATATAGAACAATATATGGACATTTATCTGAAATAAAGGTTAAAGAGGGTCAAAAAGTTACGAGGGGAGATTTAGTTGCTCTATCGGGTAACTCAGGTAAATTAAGTACCGGTCCTCATTGCCATTATGAAGTAAGACATAATGGAATTCCTCTTAATCCGATGAATTTCATTTTTGAAGATGTTGATTTGTTTGAAATTGTTAAAAAATAAAAATTAAAGGAGAGAAAATATATGATTTGGACCGTCGAACTTGCATCTTATCTAGATGACGCTCCTTGGCCGGCTACAAAAGAAGAATTATTTGATTATGCAGAAAGAATCGGTGCTCCTTTAGAAGTTCTTGAGAATCTACAAGAATTAGAAGATTCAGAAGAACCTTATGAATCGATTGAAGATATTTGGCCCGACTATCCAAGTGATGAAGACTTTTTTTATAGCGATGATGACGAATATAGAAACTGATAATTTGTATGTCTGATTTTTTCGATAAAATTATTGGTCAAAAGAAATCGAAATTAGTTTTAACTAAATTGATAAATTCAAGGCGTGTCCCACACGCCTTTATTTTTTCCGGTTCTAAAGGTATAGGTAAATTCTTTACCGCAATCGAATTTGCAAAACAAATTAATCAGAACGATCGGGGAACTCAGTCCCAAATAAAATCCTTATCAGAGCCTTTTATAAAATATGTTTTCGCACTCCCGAGAGGGAAAAGTGAATCCGGTGATGATGGTCCGTTTGATAAATTAACCAAAAGCAGTATTGAAACAATTCAAAGCGAAATTAAAGAAAAGATAAATAATCCATATCATTTCCTGAAAATTGAAGATGCAAACACCATAAAGATATCGAGCATCAGGGATATCATTCGTTTCTTAACTATCTATTATCCTCCTGAAATAAAACGATTTGTAATAATTGATGATGCACATTTATTAAATGAAGAATCACAAAACTCACTATTGAAATCATTAGAAGAGCCACCTGAGAACGTATTCTTTATACTTATGACTGATAAAATAGAATCTTTATTAAAGACAATCCAATCAAGATCGTTTGTTATTAATTTCGAGAATTTAATAGAAGAAGAATTAGAAGAGGTATTAAAAAATTACTTTAAAATCGATTCCTCATTAGCTTCAAAGGTCTCAAAGTTTAGTGCCGGCTCTGTTTATAAAGCGGCAAAGCTTCTTGAAATGGATTTTGAATCATTATCAGAAAAAGCAATAGATTTTGCTCGATTTTCGGTAATGAAAAAATATTCTTCAGCATTAGCAATTATAAACGAAATAAATGATAAATATGATATTACGGGGATTAAGCTTTTTATTGATTTGGTGAATATGTGGTTCTTAGATACAATTAAAGAAAAACACTCTGAGTTAAAAGATTTTTATTATATTGGAAAGGAAGAATCCATTTATAAATTTAATAAAAGATTCCCTGGTACAAAGCAGGGAGATATTATAGAGAACTTGAATAAATACAGCAATTATTTTGATAGAAATCTTAACTTGAATATAATATCTCTAAGTCTTATATTTGAAATCGTAGCAATTGAGTTAGGAGAATAGTTTTGTTTAATATAGATTTAAGTTTTATTTCGGATAGCTGTGTTACAGAAAGTAACACGCTAGAATACGAATTGAAGTGTAATTCGTGTTATCAAAAAAACATTGTTTTATCATTGGATTGTAAACACAATGATGAAAATAATTGCATTATACCCTCAAGTGATTCAAATCAAACGGTACCTGAAGATAAAAGGAATATAGTGGAGATTGCCGCTGATGGATTATTATCTTCATGTTTTGTAGAAATATCATCGGAGAGCTCTGAATTTCTTCCGGGTGATTTAGTAGTAGTTTCGGAAGAAGATTATCACGAAATAGCACAAGTGAAGCTTATAGGGCGCTTAGTAGCCCTTAAGAGGCAGTATTTCGGTATGTTTGAAGAGAAACTACCTCTTGCTGTTAGAAAAGCCTCTGAGGACGATATCATAAAGATTGGAAGAAATAATCTAGATGAAGAAAGAGCCGCTAGCCTATTCAAGGATATTACTAAACGGAGTAATATGGAAATGAAATTAGTGGGAACTCATTATCAATTTGATAGAAAGCGTCTCTTCTTTTATTATACTGCTGATGGTAGAATCGATTTTCGTGAATTAGCTAAAGAATTAGCATCAGTCTTTAAAACAAGAATTGAATTGAGACAGATTGGTGTGCGAGATGAAGCAAAGAAAGTTGGCGGAGTTGGTACTTGTGGCAGAGAATTTTGTTGTTCATCATTTCTTGGTAATTTCAAAAAGATTACAACACAATTGGCAAACGAACAGAATTTAGTAACCTCTATGGGAAAGCTTAGTGGACCTTGCGGTAAACTTAAATGCTGTTTATCATTTGAATTTGAAGAATCCAATTAAGAAAGGGGAGTCATGATCTCAAAAGTTGCCGTTATAGGTGCGGGAACAATGGGTAATGGAATTGCTCATGTTTTCGCTCAAAAAGGATTTATAGTCCATTTATGCGATTTAAATCCTGATTTACTACAAAAAGGACTTGCTACCATATCAAAGAATTTGGATCGCCAGATCAAAAAAGAAATCATCTCTGAAACCGACAAAAAAAACACCTTAGATAATATCCATCCAATATCAAAATTATCCGAAATCCCAACTGATGTTGAATTAGTAGTAGAAGCAATATTTGAAAATAAGGATGTCAAGTTCTTACTATTTGAGGAACTTGAGTCTCTTATAAATAAGGATGCGATATTTGCATCGAACACATCAGCAATCTCAATAACCGAATTAAGTAACGTTTCAAGACCGGAGAAATTTATCGGAATGCACTTTATGAATCCGGTTCCGGTAATGAAACTTGTAGAGATAATCAGAGGTTATTCCACGTCAGATTCTACTTACCAAACGATTAAAGAACTCACAGAAAAACTTGGAAAAGAGCCGGTAGAAGTTTACGATTATCCGGGATTTGTTTCTAATAGAGTTTTGATGCCAATGATTAACGAAGCGATATTTTGTTTATATGAAGGAGTTGCATCGGTTAAGGATATTGATTCAGTAATGAAGCTCGGAATGAATCAGCCGATGGGACCGCTTGAATTAGCGGATTTCATAGGTTTAGATGTCTGCCTGGCGATTATGGATGTATTGTTTGTCGGATTCAATGATTCTAAGTATAGACCATGTCCGCTACTAAAGAAGATGGTGGCAGCGAAGAAACTCGGAAGAAAAACCGGCGAAGGGTTTTATAAATATTTATAACCAATAATTTATATAGATAAAATACTATTTTATGAGTTCTTATTTTACATTCTTGGTTTCATCTATTACAAATACTTTAATGCAAATTGAGACATCAATAGGGAAAACGAAGAGTCTAAGTCTGTAAAATCTCGAGGATTATCAGAGCACAATTACACTATTGGAAATAGATAAAAACCCTTCATTGTCCCATTTTTTCAAAATATTTGAATAATCATTCCAACTATTTCCATTATAAAAATACAAATTTTTACCTGCTCCAACTGCGAGCATATAATCTTCATTTAATCCAGAAATCGACTTAACATAAAAGGTCGGATGAAAAAAGTGAATCCATTCATTATCACCATATTTCCATGCACCGCCTGAACCGTAAGAGTATAATTTATTATCAATATTTATAAATTTCCAATTGCCAAATTTTATTATTTTATTTTCTGAATATATTTGCGAATCAATAATAGCCCAATTATTAAATTCACCAACAATGTGATACTCAGTTTGTCCTACTCCACTTGGTATTTTTCTTCCTAATAGGTGTAGTTTTTTATTATAATATGCAATGCCACTATAAAAATATTGTTCTTTCTGTAGGTTATAATTCACCTTGAAGTAATTCTGTTCCCATTTGCCATTAGTATATTTTAGAATTATTCCATTCCTTCCACATGCCCAAAAATTGCCTTCATCATCTTTTGTAATATCCAACAATTGATCATTGAATTCTTCCGCATATCTTGTCCATTTTATTCCATTATAATGCCCTATAAATGATTTTGTACCTGAATATCCCACTGCCCATATATCACTGCTCGAACTCCCTGATATTCCATTTACTCGCATTCCTCCCAAATCAGCATATATATTACTCTCCCTCCAAGTTTTTCCATCGTAATGCCATATTAATCCTCTAGCTACATCACTATAACATACTAACCATACATCCTTTGGAGAAAATGCT